>CAYNOE010000120.1:0-8919 GCA_964398745.1 uncultured Lachnobacterium sp. | reverse complement strand
AAAATTTCCGCATCACTTTTTCCTTCTTCCAGCATCTTCATCACGATTTTGACCGGACGTATTCCAGTCAGCGTTCCCCATGGAAGCTGGGTCCCAAGAACTTCTTCCAGCATAAGATACAGGTTTCTTTTTAAGAGATTCCGGACAGCATTACGATCGGTAAAATCTACGGTAAACCGAATTTTTTTCTGTTCCAACCAGTCCACCGTGATGGAATCTTCCCCATAAGTTACCACAAAATGATTTGTGGCATCCCCCTCATTTCCTGCGAAATGACTGGTGCATGCCACATTTTTTTCATCCGCCTTCGCTTCTTTCGTGTAATAAATTTCCACATCTTCCTTTGGAAAAAATGCCTTCAGAAGCGAATGGATGTCATATTCAAATTCTGTCCTGTTTAACGTTACATTTATCATAGGTAAGGGTTGTACATCCTCTCATTTTCAATGGTCGTAATGGAATTGTGTCCAGGATAAACGGTTGTGTTCTCCGGCAGTACCATAAGCTTTTCCTTAATGGAACGGATTAATTCCGATGCACTTCCCCCCGGGAAATCAGATCTCCCTACCGAACCTGCAAAAAGAGTATCCCCGGAAAATACCACGTTCTCATAAGGCAGGTAATAACAGCAGCCGCCTTTCGTATGCCCCGGCGTATGCAGAACACGGATGTGAAATCCCGCAAGGTCAGTCTCCTGCCCATCCCTGAGAAAAATATCGGCATGGTATATCTCTTCTTTTCCCATCATCCACGATACATTCTTTTGTGCATCTTCCAGCGTTTCCTTTTCACCTTCATAGGCATATATTTTAATACCAAATTCATCGGCAAGCTCTTTCGCACCGCCTGCGTGGTCAAAATGTCCGTGCGTCAGAAGAATTGCAACAGCTTTACAGCCTTCCTTTCTGATACGTGCTGCAAGTTCTCCTGCGTTATCTCCGGGGTCAACCACCAGAAGTTCCTTTGTATTTTCATTAATTGCAAAATAGCAGTTTGTCTGCACTGCCCCCACCACATACTGATTTACTTTTAATGCTCCCATAATTAACCCGTGGTCCTTTCTATATCCATAACACTGTCCACCTGCCTGATTTTTTCGACAATCTTTGTAATCTGTTCCCTGCCTTTTGTCTGGAACTCAACCTCAATTGTTGCAATTCCCTGCTTGCTGGTTTTGGAATGGATGCCGGAAATATTAATTCCGGTTTCGGTAAATACACGGGTAATATCCACCAGAAGTCCGCTTCTGTCGTGGCAGAATATTTTCAGTTCTGCATGGTATTCCCCAAATTCTCCGGTATCCGTACCCGCCTGCCATTCCGCTTCAATCAGGCGGGCTTTTTCCATCTCCGACAGATGCATCATATTTACGCAATCCGTCCGGTGGATGGATACTCCGCGCCCCCGTGTAACAAATCCTACGATTTCATCTCCCGGCACCGGACTGCAGCATTTGCTGAAATGGACTGCCACATCAAAAATGCCTTTCACGATAATTCCGTTTTTGGAATGCTGCATCTGCTGCGGCTGTCTGTTTTCTTCGATTGCGTCCAGTACATCCTGGTCTGTAACCGTTACCGGATGGTCTTTTAAATACTCCTCATACATCCGGTTAATAATCTGGCTTTCCTTTAATCCGCCATGCCCTACTGTGGCAAGGCAGGAATTCCAGTCATGAAACCCGTATTTCCGTAGGATTTTCGCCTGGTATTCCGGCTTGTTAATATCAGAAAAGGTAATCCCCTTGGTTTTGGCGTATGCTGCAAGCTGTTCCTTCCCACGGAGGATGTTCTCTTCTTTTAACTCACTCCGGAACCACTGGTTGATCTTATTCTTTGCCTGCGTGCTCTTTACAATATTCAGCCAGTCACGGCTTGGTCCCTTGGAATTCTGGGAAGTAATCGCCTCAATCCTGTCCCCGTTTCTTATCACATAATCAATCGGAACAAGCTTGCCGTTGACCTTGGCGCCCACCATCTTGTTTCCCACTGCGGAATGGATGCTGTACGCAAAATCAATGGTGTTCGAACCCATAGGCAGATTCTTGACATCGCCTGACGGGGTAAAGCAGAACACGGTATCCGAAAAAAGATCCAGATCGCTTTTTAACAGCGACATAAATTCTTTATTGTCGGACATTTCCTGCTGCCATTCGAGAATCTGACGCAGCCAGCTTAATTTTTCCTCCTCGGTCACAGTCGTGGAATTGACAATTCCATTATTTGTTTCCTTATATTTCCAATGGGCCGCGATTCCGTATTCCGCGGTACGGTGCATTTCAAACGTGCGAATCTGGACTTCAAACGGTTGTCCGCTTGGTCCGATCAGCGTTGTATGAAGCGACTGGTACATATTCGGCTTGGGCATGGCAATATAATCCTTAAACCTTCCCGGAATCGGCTTGTATTTCTCATGCATAATTCCAAGCGCCGCATAACAGTCCTTGATATCATCCACAATAATGCGGATGGCAAATAAATCGTAAATCTGGTCAATGGTTTTATTCTGGTTTACCATTTTTTTGTATATGGAAAAGAAATGCTTGGCACGTCCTGAAATCTCCGCCTTGATATCCGCCGTCTCAATATATTCCCGCACTTCTTCCACAAGCCGCTTGACATAATCGTCCCTTATACTTTTATGAACGGCCACCTTTTCCACCAGATCATAATAAGCCTCGGTTTCCAGATACTTAAGCGACAAATCGTCCAGTTCGATTTTCAGCTTGCTGATTCCAAGTCTCTGGGCAATCGGACAGTAAATTTCCTGTGTTTCCCTTGCAATCCTAAGCTGCGCCTCCTTTGACTGGTATTTTAAGGTACGCATATTATGCAGACGGTCGGCAAGCTTAATCAGAATCACACGGATATCCTTTGCCATGGCAAGAAACATTTTCCGCAGGTTCTCCGCCTGCATTTCCAGACGGTTGGCGTTTTTATCTTTTGAATCCTTGACATTATCCGTCAGATGCAGATGCTGCAGCTTGGTCACACCGTCCACGAGAAGCAGGACCTCTTCCCCAAACTCCTCTTTCATCTGCTCATCCGTCATCACGGTATCCTCCAGGACATCATGAAGCAGACCGGCTGCGATTGTCTCCTTATCCAGCTCAAGTTCCGCCAGAATCATTGATACACACAAGGGATGGATAATATATGCCTCTCCGGATTTACGCACCTGCCCCTCATGTGCCTTGTACGCTACTTTATACGCTTTCTCAATCAGCGTAATATCAGTGGAAGGATGGTATTTGCGGATTCCCGCAATCAGTTCCGCATACAGCTCCTTTGGCTGTGCAAATTCTTTTGTCGGCCTAATGCTTTCCGAACGGGAATGAAACTCCCTTTCAATCCGTTCCAGCTCTTCTGTAGAAATATCTGCCATAGTTTCTCACCCCTTAATACCCCGGAAAGGGGGATGGTGCTCTCCCATTTAGTTAATAAACTATTATATAATATTTTTTTTGTCTTTGCAATCTTTTAAAACACAAACATATCTCTTCATGAGGTTCCCGGAAACTTCCGTGTCCTCCATATACTGAAACCCCAGCTTCCCCAGAAGTGCAATGGATGCCTTGTTTTCTTTTGCCGCCAGCGCATTTAACCTTGAAAAATCCAGTTCCCGCCTCGCAAACTCCATGATGGCGGTGCAGACCTCGGTTGCCACACCCCGGTGCTGCCATTTGGGTGCAATCACATAGCCAAGCTCCAGTTCTGTCCCGTCCGGATATTCCCGGTTTTCCAGTCCCGCACGTCCGATCAGTCTGCCGGAGGTTTTCTCAAACACAAGCCACATCCCGTATCCGTAATAGCCATACATATTTGCAATATATGCCTGCTGGTATTCTTTTTCCTCGTCAGGCGGATACAGCGGTTCTATAAATCCCTTCACTGGTTTTCCGTTTTCATTAAGCCGCATGGTTACACCGGGCGTATTGTATAATTCCTGCAGCGCGTCCATATCCGCCATGGAAAATTCCCGGATAATGCACCGCTTTGTAACAGCAATTTTCCACGGAAGCGCGTGCTCCCGCAGATACACCTGGTTTAAAAATGTTTCGTCCACTTCCTCAAACCCCTGGACAAGCATTGTCAGTCCCCACAGACCCTGCCCGGGGAAATCGCGGTTCAGATAGCCAAGTACCGCCATGCCAAGCCCTTTTGCTTCGTCTGCCCGCCGGTCTGTTGCTGCTATAAAAAGTACGGTTTCTTTTTGGATATTATCTCCTGCAAGCACATCAGATATTGCAGCATCTTTTGGAATCTGTATGATTTTTTTCTTTATTTGGTGTTTTAGCAGTCCGGGGAACCATTCCCCGTCCGTGTACATTAGTATTTCCCAAAACATATGAAACTCCGGCGCTTATACCGTTTCCGGCTCCGGATATTCCATACCAAAGGTTTCTACCGTAACGGTTTTCATTACCTGCTCTTTTAACGGACGGTCACTGTAATCTGTTTGTGTTTCCGCAATCCTGTCCACAATATCCATTCCTTCCGTCACTTTTCCAAATGCAGCATAAGCGCCGTCCAGATGCGGGGCATCCTTATGCATGATAAAAAACTGGCTGCCCGCGGAATCCGGCATCATGGAACGCGCCATGGATAAAACCCCTGCCGTATGTGCAAGATCATTTTTTACGCCGTTTTGTGCAAACTCGCCTTTGATTCCATATCCCGGACCGCCCATACCGGTTCCTTCCGGATCTCCGCCCTGAATCATAAAACCTTTAATTACACGGTGAAAAACCAGCCCGTCATAAAAGCCTTTTTTTACCAGACTGATAAAATTATTGACGGTATTCGGGGCTGTCTGCGGATACAGTTCCGCAGTAATCACACCGCCGTCCGCCATCGTAAAAGTTACTACCGGATTTTTCATTTTATTTATTGTCCCCTTTCTTAAACATATCCCTTTTATTTTGCAAGTGTTTTTAATGCCTCAACCACTTTTGGAAATTCCATAAAATGGGAAGCCTTTACCAGAACCGTATCCCCTTCTTTTACAAAGGCGGTAAGCTCTGGTATCATTTCCCCGCTGGTTTTAAAATAATGAACTTCGCAGGAGCTTTCTGCCGCCAGCGCATACTGCTCCGCCAGTTCCCCGGCTGCAAAAAGCACGTCAACTGCTGCAGACGCTGCACGCCCCACCTTGTAATGCAGGTTTTTTTCATCCTCACCAAGCTCTCCCATATCCCCCAGCACTGCAATCTTTCTGCCTTTGGTATGTGCCAGCACATCAATGGAAGCCTTCATGGATACCGGATTCGCGTTATAGCAGTCGTCAATTATGGTAAAGCCCGCCGTATGAATCAGATTAGTACGCCCCGCAATCGTTTTTGCGCCTGCAATTCCTTTTTGGATTTCCTCCAGCGTAAGACCAAGCTGTAAACCGGCTGCCGTGCCTGCCAGTGCATTATATACATTGTGTTCACCCGAAATCGGAATTTCTGCCGTGAAATTTCCTTTTGGCGTATGAAAACATGCTTTCATTCCGTCCAGCCCAAGGCTGGTTACATCTGTTGCATAAATATTATGATTCCCTTCATTAGTTTCCATACCATAAAATACCACGGGTTTGCCATTGACCGTTTTTTGTGTACGCAGCTTGTCGTCATCCCCGTTTAAAATTACGGTTCCGTCCGGTTTCATATGTTCAAACACTTCTGTTTTCGCTTTTAAAATTCCGTCCCGCGTTTTAAGGTTTTCCAGATGGCAGATTCCGATATTTGTAATTACACTGATATCAGGCTCCGCTATTGCCGCAAGGCGATGCATTTCCCCAAAATCGGAAATGCCCATTTCAAGCACCGCCACTTCATGCTGCGCACGGATTTTAAATACCGTAAGCGGAAGTCCGATTTCGTTATTAAAATTCCCTTCTGTCTTTAACACACTGTATTTTTGTGACAGTATGGATGCAATCATTTCCTTCGTACTTGTTTTTCCAACGCTTCCCGTTATCCCCACCACTTTTATGGAAAGGCTCTTCCGGTAAAATGCCGCAATCTGTTTCATTGCTTCTGTCGTGGATGCAACAAGGATATACGGCTCCCTGGAAGAGTCCAGTTCCTTTTCGGAAAGTACGCAAAGCGCCCCCTGTTCAAACACCGCCGGAATAAAATCATGTCCGTCCACCCGCGCACCCTTAACCGGGATAAACAGACAGCCGGGTGTTACCTGCCTGCTGTCTGTAACCGCTCCCGTAACCAGTTCTTTTTTCTTTTTTTCCTCACCGGTATATCTTCCGTTGCACGCCCTGGCAATATTTTCCAGCGTCATATGCGGCATAACATTATTGTCCATGCTTCTTACCTTTCTTTTTTGAACTGCGCCAGTGAAAGTTCAATAATCTTTTCACACAACTGGTTAAAATCCATACCTGTGGCTGCCGCCTCCTGCGGAACCAGGCTTGTAGCCGTCATGCCCGGCAGCGTATTGACCTCCAGACAGAAAATATGGTTTTCGCCATCCAGCAGGAAATCCGAACGGGAATAAGTATCCAGCCAGAGAATCTTTGCTACCATTTCCGCATAATGCTGCATTTCTTTTGCAAGCACCTCCGGAATATCCGCCGGACAGGTTTCTATGGTGCTTCCTGCCTTGTATTTGTTTTTATAATCGTAAAATCCTTCCAAGGGCGCCATTTCGATAACCGGAAGCGCCTTTTTATCAATGACCGCAACCGAAAATTCCCGCCCCCTGATATACTCTTCAATAATTATTTCATCCTCCCACTTAAACGCCTCTTCGAGCGCAGGAAGAAATTCCGCCTCAGTTTTTACAATGCTGACACCGATACTGGAACCGCCGCAGCACGGCTTCACCACGCATGGCGGTGTAACTGCAAGCTGCCTGATATCGTCCACCCGGTTCTTTTTTGACATATTGATTCCGCGCGGAACCGGCACTCCCGCCAGCGCAAGAAGCTGCTTTGCCAGTGCCTTGTTCATGGAAATTGCGCTGCTTAAAGGATTGCTTCCGGTATATTTAATGTCAAAAAGATCAAACGCCGCCTGAATCTTTCCGTCCTCCCCGTCCGCACCATGAAGTGCCAGAAATACAATATCCGCCTTCCGGCACATGGAAATCACGTTCGGACCAAACAGACAGTCTGACTGGTCTTTACGCGAAGCCTTAACTGCCTCAAGATCCGGGGCTGTCTCCGGTATTCCATCTACTTTTACGCTTATCTCTTCTGCACGTTCAAAAATACCGTCCATATTTTCCTCTTTGTCCCCATATCCCATAAACACATCCAGAAGAATGACACGGTGTCCGTTCTCCCTGAGTGCATCTGTTACCATTTTTCCCGTCTGCAGCGAAACATCGCGCTCCGTACTCCGCCCTCCGGCTAAAACAACTATATCCATAATAATTTCTCTCCTCTTTATTCATCTTCATTCTGCAAAAGCAGACCTGTAATCTTCCGCCGCTTTTATTTCCGGCATACAGGTTATTACAATATATGCAACTATTATAAAACTCTTTCTGCCCATAATTCAACCCTTTTTTCGTATGGTTCCTTCAAATTTCTTCCACAGAAGTAAAAGCCCGGCCTGGGACCGGACATTTATCATTTACACAACCTGAAACAGAATAATTCCAAACACACAGAGCAGTCCTCCGGCCAGTCCGGTTTTTGTCTTTTTTTCCTTCTGCAAAAAACCGATAAAAAACAATGCCGCAAGAATCATCGGCTGAATCAATGAATAAGCGGTAAGACTGATTGCAATTACCGCATTTTCCATAAGCATTCCTATAGTATTTGGAATCCGCGCCAGCACTACTCTGGATACCCCCCTGGGATTATTTTGTATCATTTGCACGGGATTTACAAACGGCAGTAAAATAATAAAACAGAGAATCAGCGCAGACAGAAGCTGCAGCGTGGGTGAAATAACTGCGGAAAACTTTCTTACAGCAATTCCATAACCATATTTGGATGCCAGATACAAAAACAGCGGAACGGCAATTTTTTTATAACCGGCCGGACCTTTACCATCCGGCTTTGCAATTAAAAACAAGCCTGCTGCCGTCAGAACAAGGCAAAAAAGTTTTGATGCCTCCAGCTCTTTTCCACAGAACACCTCCGTAAAATATGACGCAAACAACGTAAGTCCAAGCCACGCTTTCAGTTCAAATGCAGAGAGCTGTTCTAAAACCACCGCACTCATCTGAAACTCTCCCATTTTGCAGAGTGCCACAAGCAGGACTGCTGCAACTGCTGACGGACACAGAGTAACCCGGATTTTTTGAAAGGGCAGGCTTATACAAAGGAAAACTGACAGCGAAAAACACATCAGGAACGTAAATTCACTGCTTTTTAATTTTGCCCTGCTGACAGCGTATTTGTCACTTAACGAAGTAAATGTATAACACGCCGTCACCGAAAGCATCAGTATAAATTCATTCATGGCTGCCGTCACCCGATTGAATGATAAAAGTCCTTAAGCACATAAAACGCCAGTTTCCGGTGTTTCCCGTCAGCAGAAAGCAGCCCCTTGGTATTATAGTAGTTCTGGGTAACAGAAGTTCTTCTCGGACATCTGAAATCCTTAAGAATCCATGGTGTCATTCCTTTGATATATGAAATTTTTCTGATATTTTCAATCTGCTTTTCATAGACAAACGCCTGACAGTCCTCCGTTCCTTTATCGGTAATGGTTCCCCGGTGTCCGGCAAGGGCGTCTGCACCAAATTCAGTAATAATGACTGGTTTTTGGGGACTGCTGTTTTCAAACAGTTCCGGAAGCATCTTTAAATCCGCGGTATACCATCCGCAGTACTCATTCAGACCGATAATATCCAGATACTGCTCCAGCCTGTCCTCAATGGCGTTCTTTGCAAAATTTACAAGACACGCCGCCGAAGCCAGCCTTGCAGGGTCATATTTGTGCACAAATTCGGCAAGCCTTCC
>CAYNOE010000119.1:0-8999 GCA_964398745.1 uncultured Lachnobacterium sp. | reverse complement strand
AAAAACTGCCCTACTGGACTCGGACGCCGTTTATTTATGAAACCTGTACGGTAGTAGTTGTCGGGACGGATGTGATTGGATCTTCTACCGCGGATCTTTCTCTTGCAGTCCGTCCGGCTATTTGCATGGACAAAGAAACTGTTATTAAAAAAAGAGGGGATGTAATTACCGGTGAGCAGGTTTATGTCATTGAGTAGGCAGAGGTTCACAATTTATTCACTCATGCGTTTGTCCTGAAAATTTATAATTACAGATTGTTCTTCCAGTGATTTAATGTTACAATAGAAGCAGTTGTTTTAGTAAATTTTAGTAAAATTTAGATAATTATGCAGTTTATGCATGGGGATGTTCCGGAAGAACGGGAGATAAATCATGAATATAGAAAATATTGTGAACGCACTGCTGCTTGGCTCGGAAAACATGGGGCAGGATGCAATCATAATCAAACACAGCGGACATTGCAGCATTACAAATGATATGGTGCAGGAAAGTGTGGCAGGAAAGGAAGGCATTAAAGTATTATTTCATGAATACCAGCCGGATGCCATGCATGAAGCATATGAGCCGTTTCTGGGATGGGTAAGGACGGTTTACGAAGAAAGCGAAGAGGAATCGCCGGAATGTCTGATGGAAAAGTGCAGCGTTTACCCGCTTCACAGGGAAATGCTCTGCAGTTATATTAAAACGGGCGGGTGTATCCGAAAGGAGCCGGTTATTCTTTATGAGCAGGAATATGACAGAAAACGTTTTATGGAGTCGCTGACAAATATCATAAAATATGCAGCAGGCGGCGGGAAAATACTGCTTGTTCTGGAAAATCTCCATCTGGCGGGATATTCCACCATTGCGTACTTAAATTCCCTTCTTTTAAATTGCGGAAAGGAAAAGATTGCGCTGCTTGGCACTTATGACAGCATGGTTGGGATTCCGGGCTATATGGCTGAAGTATGGGATGAAATGGTTAAGATAGTGGAGGAACACAATCTTGGTATGATTTTCCGCGGCAGGACATACGGGCAGTCCCGGCAGACCGGAAAGGAAGCTGCATATTTTAAGCCGGACCAGACAATGGCGGAAACCTATATTGGCAGGGTTCATACCATGCTTGAAACGCTTGCGATTGAACAGGCGGTTTATTACCTGGATGAAATTACGGATAAGCTGGAACGGGAAAAAGGCGGAATTGATAAAGAAATCAGAATCCGTCTGGACGAGCTGTATGCGTTTGCCTATCTGTATGCCGGAAAATACCAGAATACGCTTATGGTCTGCGACCATATAAGAAAGCTGGGCACGGACCGTCTGGATGTGCAGTTTAACTGCAATTATGCGATGAGCCTTGCGCAGGTATTTCTGGGGCAGGAGGTTACGGCAATGTCTCTTGCCAAAAAGTGCCAGTTGGCTGCGGGGGCAATGAATGATGAACAGATGGTATTTCTGGCAAAACTGCTCTGCGGAATTGTATATTTAAAAGGTTTCGGGCATATTATTATGGTTCATGATAATGACGTGAACCATATTGACGAAGGCTTCATTACCGAAATGGAGAAGCGCGGATATTATAACCATGTAGCGTATTTCTGCATTTACGGATTTGAACGGAGTCAGAAATATTTTATGGGGGATAATCCAAAGGAACACCTGAAATATTTCCGGAAAGGAATGGAAATTATCAGGCGGATTGGAAACGATAAATTTGTTATTGAAGCATACGGAAAGTGTGCGATGATGTATTCCGTTGTCGGGAATATGGATGAAGTAGAAAATAATTACAAGAAATGCATTGAAGCCTTAAGGCGGCTGGACAGCAAAAGCGAGGAAGCGGACATTTATAACGGGCTTGGTTACAACAATATGCTCCGGGAGCATTTTGAGCAGGCAAACCATTATTATAACCAGGCGCTGCAGATATATTACAAACTTGGCAGTCCGGTCATGGCAAGTGAAACACTATATAATATGGGAATCAACGCGCTTGTGGCGGAAGATTACAAAAAGAGCTGCGGGTGCATAACGGCTGCAATCCGGCTTCTGGATGATTACGGCGTGTATAAGCCGAGGGTGTGCAACCGGGCAAAGCTTTACGGAATTGTGGCAGCATGCCATATCAAACTGGGAAACGGATATAAAACGCAGATTTACCTGGAAAAAATGGAACGGATTTTCCGCCACATCTTAAAGCCGGATGCAGAACCCAAATATGATTTATGGGATGACGAGCTGTTTTATTATTATTTTGTCCAGGGGCTGGTCTGCCAGAAGGACGGCAGGTTAGAAGAGGCCGTCCGGCATTATGACAGGGCATGGTTTCATGTTGAGCGCTCAACCGGAAGTATGTTTGTGACTTATCCGCTTCTGGTATATGAAAAGGCGGAGGTACTTATGAAGCTCGGCAGGGAAGAAGAACGAAGAAAGCTGGTTGAAAAGTGCCTGCAGTTTTATGAAAACCGGGAAAAATCTGTTACCGTGGCAAAATTAAAAGCCCTGCTTGACGGAAAAAAGCCGAAAAAACAAAAATGGAAGCTGGAGGTGCAGACGGATCTGGATTTGGTCTGTTCCATGGCGAAGCAGCTTGGGGCGGAGCGTGCCCTTACCATGAAAAACAAAAATATTGATTTCCTTTCCAGTTGGCAGGAAATGTTTCTTGCGGAGGAACTAAATGAAACTGATATGATTGAAAAGTCCGTGCTGACGCTCAAAAACTATTTCGGGCTGGACAGGATACTGTTGTTTAATATAGACAAAAAGGGCAAAGCGGTTATCAAATACTGTGACGAAGAAATCGGTATTAACGGGGAGCAGCTAACGCAGATTACTGAATTTTTTAATAAGCGGAAACTGGGTTTTGTAGTTTCGCGGATTGATGGGAACTTTGAAGAATACGAAGAAATCATAAAACATTTTGGAATGAATACCGTGGTATCCATGATTGGAATTCCGCTGTTTGCAAAGGACGGGCTGCAGACGGTTTTTATTACCTACCAGATTATGTACGAAAATTTTTCATCGGCAGAAGTAATGCTGAAAAAATCAGATTTACGCATTATGAGCATTGGGCTCGGGCAGTTAATGAACGAAATATACCGTGCAAAAGCAAGAAAACGCATTCGTGAAATGAACGATGAGCTGAAAACCAAAAACATGCTGCTGGAAAACCTGGCGCATACGGACAGTCTTACGGGGCTTTTAAACCGGCAGGGATTTAATAAGATTGTGAATGAGCGTCTGGATGATGAAGGGGACGGACAGTGTTATTTAATTGTTATGTATATTGACCTGGATAACTTTAAATACTGCAACGATACGTTCGGACATGATGTCGGTGATATGGTATTACAGTCATTTGCAAAGCTTTTTATGGATATAATTGGTAAGAGCGGATATGTGGTGCGTTATGGCGGGGATGAGTTTGTGATTGTTGCCAAGAACCGGAATCCCGATTATGGAAAGGAGGTTGCGGAGGCAATTTTTGGTAAGCTGAAAGAAAACCATGCATTTGCGGATAAGATTTCGGAAACGGTAGGTGGCAGAGTACAGATTCCCGACAAAAACAAGCTGTCCTGTTCCATTGGGATTGCGGTAGACAAAGCAAAAAATGTGGACATGATTTCCGATTTGTTAAAACACGCGGATGAGTCTCTTTACAAGGTAAAGAAAACAACAAAAAATAATTATGAGGTGTGGGTATCTTGATTCGAAATATTATATTTGACGTGGGAAAAGTTCTGGTATCCTATGAGCCGGAAGAATATATGAAAAGGCTCGGATTTTCCAGGGAAACAAGAAAGCGTATTAATGAAGCCATGTTTGAAAACCCCTTGTGGGATGAATCAGACCAGGGGCTTCGCACGACAGAGGGGTTTCTGCAGGCGTTTACGGAAAATGCACCGGAGCTTTCCGAAGAAATCCGGCTGGTACATACGACAGTGGGGGAAACGATTGAACTTCTGCCGTATGCCCTGGACTGGATTACGGATTTAAAAGAGAGAGGATATCATGTATATATTCTTTCCAATTATTCCGAAAATATGTTTGAACAGACAGAAGGAAAATTGAAATTTTTGCCGCTTGTGGACGGGGCAGTTTTTTCCCATGAAATAAAACTGTTAAAACCGGATGCTGCAATTTATGATTATTTATGCAGTACATACGGTCTTGTACCGGAGGAAAGTGTTTTTCTGGACGACCGTCCAGTCAATATCGAGGGGGCACAAAAACGGGGAATTCACGGGATTGTTTTTTGTGATTACAAACAGGGAAAAAACGAACTGGAAAAACTGCTTTGTAAAAAATAAGACTGACTACTCGAAAAAGGAGAAAACATATGATAAAAAGACTGGTTCCGGTTATTGCAGGGGCAGCGCTGCTTGTAATATTTGGCATTCCACTGGTTCTGCGCAGAATTATTAATATTGGAAATGCAACAGGACTCCTGCTGGGAAGTATACTGTTATTATACGGGATTTTTATGCCGAAAATTCACGGAAAAATCAGCAGAACATGGGAGAAAAAAACAGGAAAAATTCTGTTATCCTTTGTTGCTTTGTGTATTGTTTTTGTGGCTGTACTTGCAGTAGTGGAAACCGTGTGCATCGTAAAGGCGGCAAAGAAAAAACCGGCGGAAAATGCCACGCTCATAGTGCTTGGCTGTAAGGTTTACGGGGAAAAAGCGAGCCGGACTTTACGGGAGCGTCTGGATGCAGCGTATGATTACCTTGTGGAAAATGAGGATGCAGACTGCGTTTTATCCGGCGGACAAGGGAAGGAAGAGGATATCAGTGAGGCGCTGTGCATGTACCGTTATCTGGAAGATAAAGGCATTAATCCTTCCCGTCTGTATCTGGAGGATACCTCCACAACCACAAGGGAGAATCTGGCAAACAGTCTTGAAGTAATGGAAGAAAAAGGACTGAATACGAAAATCGCCATTGCGACCAGCGAGTTTCATGAGTACCGCGCCGGGGAAATTGCAAAAGCGCTTGGATTAAAATACGGGGCAGTGCCGGGGCATACCGCGTGGTGGCTCCTGCCAACCTATTATGTGCGGGAATTATATGGAATATTATACCAGTGGTGTGGACTGGGGGAGGATGCCGTGCCAAAAAAACCATCATCCGAAATAACTGAAACTGAAACGTCACAGGCCGTGAAAGAAACCATTAATCAGGAAAAACCGAAACTGTTTTATGCCTCGGATTTAACAAAGGAGATAAAGGAAAAGATAACCGGAGTCTCCTATCCTGATTCGGATGAAAATATGGAAATCAGTTATGGGGATCTTTCCCTTGTCCATGTGCAGTATTATGATTTTAACGGCAGTGTGCAGGAAGGGGAACTGGTCTGCAACAAAAAAATTGCGCAGGATCTTGTGGAAATATTTGAAGAATTATATAAGGAAAAATATCCGGTGGACAAAATACGGCTGGTGGATGAATACGGCGGGGATGATGAAGCATCTATGGCAGATGACAACAGTTCCTGCTTTAATTATCGTGTGGTTGCGGGAACAAAACATCTGTCAAACCATGCCTACGGGCTTGCAGTAGATATCAATCCTTTTTACAACCCATATATCACGACCAGAAACGGTAAAACCATAACATCTCCTGCAGGCAGTGAGGCCTATGCAGACCGCAGTGCGGATTTCCCCCATAAAATAGATGAAAATGATTTATGCTACCGCCTTTTTACGGAACATGGGTTTACATGGGGCGGTGCTTGGAAGAACAGTAAAGATTACCAGCATTTTGAAAAAACAAAATAATATACAGCTGGTTTAAGGAGAGATGATATGATTTATACAGTTACATTTAATCCGTCGCTGGATTATATTGTATCGGTTGATGATTTCCAGCTTGGAAAGACAAACCGTACCGCATCAGAGCTTATGTTTGCGGGTGGAAAGGGAATTAATGTTTCCATCGTTTTAAAAAACCTCGGATTAGACAGTACGGCACTTGGATTTACGGCCGGGTTTACGGGGGAGGAAATTGCAAAACGACTGGAGGCTGACGGTATCCGCACGGATTTTGTGAATGTCCCGGAGGGGATTTCCAGAATTAATGTAAAGCTGAAAAATATTGACGGGACAGAAATTAATGGCATGGGTCCAAAAATCGGACCGGAAGAACTGGGAAAGCTTCTGGCGCAGCTTGAAAAGCTGGAAGCAGGCGACGTTCTGGTACTGGCGGGCAGTATCCCTAAGTCCATGCCGGACGATATATACCGCGGTATTTTAAAGCGTCTGGACAAAAAAAATATTCTGACTGTCGTGGATGCGACAGGGGAGCTTCTGGTAAACGTGTTAAAGCATCATCCGTTTTTGATAAAGCCGAATAACCATGAGCTGGGAGATCTGTTTGATGTGGAAATTGCCACAAAGGAACAGGCAGCTCCTTACGCCAGAAAGCTTCAGGAAAAAGGTGCAAAAAATGTACTGGTTTCCATGGGGGGACAGGGGGCAGTATTTTTAAGCGAAACCGGAGAGCTTTTTATGGCGGAAGCACCGGAAGGAGAACTGAAAAATTCGGTAGGCGCCGGAGATTCCATGGTGGCAGGTTTTATTACCGGATGGATGCAAAAAGGCAGTTACGAGCATGCATTCCGCATGGGGGTTTCCACGGGAAGTGCAAGTGCATTTTCAGATAATCTTGCAACAAAACAGGAAGTGGAAGCGGTTTATGCAAAATGCGAAGTGAAAAAGATTAATTCAATTGCAGGAGAAAAGGCAGATGGAGGTTTTTAACGGTAAAAGTGTTTTTGGCGGAATTGCCATTGGAAAAATCTATGTTTACCAGAAAGGGGAACAGCAGGTCAGGCGAATACGGGTAGACGATACGGCGCAGGAAAAGAGCAGATACCGTGCCGCTTCCGGGGAAGCCATGAAGCAGCTGCAGGTACTGTATGAGAAGGCACTGCAGGAAGTCGGCGAAGAAAATGCAGCAGTTTTTGAGGTTCACCAGATGATGCTGGAGGACGATGATTTTGTGGAGTCCGTAGAAAACATTATTGATACCCAGGAGGTTAACGCAGAATATGCAGTAGCGGTTACCGGGGATAATTTTGCACAGATGTTTGCGGCAATGGATGACGATTACATGAGGGGGCGCGCGGCAGATGTAAAGGATATTTCCGAACGTCTGATTACGGTTTTAAGCGGCAGCGCCGCCGGAGGAATCCAGTCGGATGAACCGGTGATTGTGCTGGCGGACGATCTTGCACCGTCTGAAACGGTGCAGATGGACAAGGACAAAGTGCTGTCCTTTGTGACAGTGCATGGTTCCTTAAATTCCCATACGGCAATCCTGGCACGAACCATGGGGATTCCGGCACTGGTTCAGACAGGAATTTCGCTGGATGAAGCACTGGACGGTAAAATGGCAGTCGTGGATGGCACGAAAGGCTGTATTTATGTAGAACCGGACAAAGATTTTCTGGCACAGATGCAGGCACAGAAAAATAAGGAGGAAGAACAGAAGGAACTGTTACAGACCTTAAAGGGCAGGGAGAATGTGACGATTGACGGACAGAAGGTCATGCTTTATGCAAATATTGGAAACATGAAAGACCTGGGGGCTGTCCTGCAGAATGACGCCGGCGGCATCGGACTTTTCCGGAGTGAATTTATTTACCTGGAATCAGAGGATTTTCCAACGGAGGAAGAGCAGTTTGCAATCTATAAAAAGGTTGCGGAAACAATGGCAGGAAAGCGTGTCATTATCCGCACGCTGGATATCGGCGCTGACAAAAAATGCGACTATTTTGAGATGGAGCATGAGGAAAATCCGGCACTCGGCTGCCGTGCCATCCGCATCTGTCTGACGCGCCCGGAAATATTTAAAACCCAGCTGCGCGCGCTGTTACGTGCCAGCGCATTTGGAAATATCGCGATTATGTACCCGATGATTACCAGCCTTAAAGAGGTACATAAGATTAAGGAAATCATGGCGGAGGTAAAAGCGGAACTGACGGCACAGGGCATCAGCTACGGAAACCCGCCGGAAGGAATCATGATTGAAACCCCGGCTGCCGTAATCATCAGTGAACAGCTGGCAAAAGAGGTGGATTTCTTTAGTATCGGCACCAACGACCTGACGCAGTACACGCTGGCAATTGACCGCCAGAATTCAAAACTGGACGATTTTTATGACAGCCACCATCCGGCAATTCTGGAAATGATCCGCATGGTGACAGAGAATGCGCACAAGGCAGGCATCTGGGCAGGTATCTGCGGGGAACTTGGGGCGGACCTTACGCTTACAAGGGATTTTCTGGCTATGGGCGTGGATGAGTTGTCTGTGTCACCGGGGAGGATTCTGCCAATCCGGAAAATTGTTTTGGAGACGGATGTGGCGGAATATAGGAAGGAAAAAGGGATGGAGAACTGAAAATAGAATAGGGACAGATAGAGTAGGGGAAAGCAGCTTCCTGGGAAACCGGGGGCTGCTTTTTTAGAATAAAAGTTTTGAATGCGGGAAATACAAGGCATTCCATCTATCAGTATTTTTTGTTGCCCTTTTAATTTCTTAATATCTTCACCATTTGGAAGATGTTCTATTGCATATACAATCCGTTTTCTTTCATTTATGGGTAACTTGTCAATGAATTTTTTAGCTTTCTTTTTGATGATAATTTGATACATCAATCAAGCCCCCATTCTTTCATACATTCTTCAAGCGGAATTTCTTCTTTGTCTTCGTCTGGTGCATTTTCATAATTTTCTATCATTCTTTGACAAAAGAGATCGTCTGCTTCTTCATCAGCTGCTACTCCCTGAACGTATGCAAGTACATAACCAATTTTATAATCTGGAATAATGTTTAAAAGTTCAATAATTCTTTCTTTATTGCTCATTCCATTTCCCTTCTTTCTTAATTGATAATTACATTATAGCAGATTATGCCTCTTTTTCAATCCATTTATCCACACCATATGATCAACGTTTACCTGGTGGTAACGTGAAAATGAAACTGTTAAATATTCAAATTCTCCCTGAGTTA
>CAYNOE010000118.1:2617-9138 GCA_964398745.1 uncultured Lachnobacterium sp. | reverse complement strand
GAAGATTTTTACATTAAGAGAACCGTCTCCGTTTGTCTGTGAATTTGAGAAAAGGATTGAGCATGTAACTGCTGTAGGAGTTCATATCCGAAAGCAGGGATTTGCTGTTCTCGGAGATGATAATGGTATGGATTTCTTTATGGCGGCAATTGTCTATATGAGGCAGAGGTTTAAAAATACCAGGTTTTATATTTTTTCGGACGAGCTGGATTCTGTGAAGGAGAGTTTGGGTTACGCGGATGACATTTTTTATATGGACGCAATGAATGGATACCGTGGTGATATTGAGGAATTTATCTGCCTGACAAAATGCCATCATTATATTTTAACCAGAAGAAGTACTTATGGCAGAATGGCTGAAATTTTAAATTCAAGTGAAGAAAAAGTGTCAGTACTTTTTGGAGGGAATACATGGAATGATTCAGAGGAACGGTATCATTTTATGTCTGTGGAAGAGACGGAAGAGTTATGCAAATTATTTGTAAAGAAAACAATCCAGCGAAATTTTTGTACAAACTGTCTGGATGGCAGGACGCATGAGAAACTGGAACGTGAACTGATAAATATTGGATTAGACAGTGGCGAAATTACATTCTGCGACAGGAGGAAAATAATCTGGAAGAGGGCAGGGCTTTATGCTGGTAAAAAGGAATATGGACAAGCAGTGCATTTATGCAGGCTGCTGGAAGAGCAATATGGAGAAGATTCTGATGAATTCCATGTGTATTTTGGGGATTTGCTGCGTCAATATGGAGCCATACGCGAAGCCAATATAGAGGATACCCTCGTGGGCAGACAGGAGAAAAAGCATTATATTCTTGTACAATACGGAGCATATACCAGCCCGTATCTCAGTGAAGTGCAGATGCTGGGACTTATTTTGGCACGTATGGGAAATTTCGTATCGTTTGTTTTGAAAAGGGACGGTGGAAAAATGCCAGAAGGAACAAATGCTGCCATGATGAAATGGAATCAAAATACGGATGATAAGTGGCTGGATGTAGTGCTGAAGAGTGGATTTGCAATGGGAAGATTTCATTATGAATATCCCTGCTATGATTATGCTCTGGTTTGTGCACAGAAAGAGCAATGCCTGCAGATGATAGCAAATCGGTATCTAGGGAAAGAAACTATTATCGTAGGGAGGGATCCGGCGTTTATATCTGCAGATGTGCCATTCCAAAAAGTTTTTGTTGATTTTTCCGCCCCGTTTGATGAGGCGTATTTGGAAGAAGTGGTGGGTGAGGATGCGATTTGCCAGATGTATGAATGCGCGGATATTGTAGTAACGGGACAGAAAGATTATTTGAAAAAGGATCAGAAGATTTTGTATGTGGATGACAGCCTGCTGGATGAGCCCTACAGGGAAGAAGAAAGGAGGATTCCATGTTGGGCGCCGACGGTATATACGGATGATTACATGGAGATTGCCCTAAAGATAGACGCCGCATGTCTATCAAAATAAAAAGGGGCTTCAGCGAAAAAAGTTGAAAAAGCGCACAGAAAGAAAACGGAGAGGAGATAGCAGATATGAGCAAAATTTTAGTGACAGGTGGAGCGGGCTATATAGGATCTGTATTGGTTCCGATGCTTTTACATGAGGGGCATGAAGTGACAGTGCTGGATAATTTTTATTTTAACCAGTCCACATTGTTGGAATGCTGCATGGATTCCAATTTTCATGTAATTCGGGGAGATGCCCGTAAAGAGGAACTGATGAAGGAACTGATAGAAGGGAAGGAGTATATCATTCCACTGGCTGCCATGGTAGGGTTCCCGCTCTGCAAAGCAGATGAGGTTGCAGCGGAAACTACGAATCTGGGAGCCATTCAGACCATCTTAAAGCTGAGGGAGCCGGAACAGAGGATTATCTACCCTTGTACCAACAGTGGTTACGGGGTAGGTGAAGGGGATAAATTTTGCACGGAGGAGACGCCGATGCGCCCAATTTCCTTATATGGCACAACGAAAGCAGAGGCGGAGAGGCTTATTTTAGAGGCGGGAAATTCTCTGACCTTCCGGTTTGCAACGGTATTCGGGGCATCCACAAGAATGAGGTTGGATTTATTGGTAAATGACTTTGTGTACAGGGCAGTGTTTGACCGTACGGCGGTGCTTTTTGAAGGAAAGTTTAAGCGAAATTATGTTCATATCCGGGATGCCGCGGGAGCGTTTATCCATGCAATCCGCCATTTTGACGAGATGAAGGGAAAGCCGTATAACTGTGGACTGTCTTCGGCAAATCTTTCTAAGCTGGAGCTTTGCGCGAAAATTAAGGAACATATTCCAGAGTTTGTGTATTTAGAAGCGCCAATCGGCGAAGATCCGGACAAGCGCGATTATATTGTTTCCAATGAGCGGCTGGAGGCGACGGGATGGAAACCGAAGTATTCTCTGGATGATGGAATTGAAGAACTGAAGAAGGTGTATACCATTATTAAGAATAAGACGTATTCCAATGTTTAATGGATGGTGAAAAGGATGCTGGAAAGTTTTTTGCTGTCTGTAAAAGTGGTAGTTCCGCTGGTTCTGTTTATGGGTGTCGGATATGTCATCCGCCATAAAAAGTGGATGTCCCCTGTCTCCATTAAGGAGATGAATGATGTCGTATTTAAGGTATTGTTGTCTACAATGGTATTTTATAACATTTACCAGTCCAATCTGGCGGAGGATTTTGATCTGAAGCTGTTACTTTATGCAATTGCTGCACTGTTTATCAGTTTTGCCGCATTATGTTTTTTGATTGGGAAACGTGTGAAGGACAAAACAACCGCGCCTGTTCTTATTCAGGGAATCTATCGGAGCAATTTTGTCCTCTTTGGATTGCAGGTGACGGCATCAATCTGTGGCAGTGACCAGCTTGGGATGGCAACAGTTTTAATCTCTGTTATTATTCCGATATATAATGTCTTGGCAGTAGTTTTGTTTGAAACCTACCGGCAGAATGGCATTAATATAAGAAGTTTATTGAAGGGTATTGTCAGGAATCCGTTGATTATTGCATCAGTGCTTGGACTGCTATCTGTATTTTTTAAATTGCGGCTGGGGAGTGTGTTAGAGGATGCATTAAAGAGTATTTCACAAATGGCCACCCCGATGTCGTTGATTTTACTTGGTGGGACGGTGACTTTTGAGGGAATGAAAAAGTACTGGAAATATACGGCCGTCTGTGCCGTGGGAAGGCTGCTTATTGTTCCGGCCGTATTTTTATCGGGGGCAGTTTTGCTGGGATTTCGGGGAACCAGTTTGGTGGCTTTAATGGTTATGCTTGGCTCTCCGACAGCAGTTTCGTCATTTCCGATGGCTGTGCAGATGGGGGGGAATGGCGAACTGGCAGGGCAGATTGTAGCAGTTACCACTGTTTTTTCAGTAGTTACGATTTTTTTGTGGACGTATGTGCTTGGAATAGGCAGATTAATTTGACATGAAAAAGAGGGAATAACATGCAGGAAATGGAAAAATTAATGCAAAATTATCCGCAGTTGAAATTGACGCGTGAGACAATAGAAGAGGCATATGAACAAATGCGTCTATGCTATTTGGCTAAGGGAAAATTAATGTTTTGCGGGAATGGTGGAAGCGCGGCAGATTGTGAGCATATTGTCGGAGAACTGATGAAGGAATACCGGATCAGCAGGGCGATTCCACGGGAGTTTGCTGAGCAGTTAAAGCGATACGGGGCAAAAGATGAAATGCTCCAAAATATTATGGGGGCTCTGCCAGCTGTTACATTAACCAGTAATACGGGGTTTTTCACGGCGTTTTGTAACGACAATGACGCAGAATATGTATTTGCCCAGCAAGTATATGGGCTGGGGAGAGAAAATGATATTTTATTCGTGCTGACGACTTCCGGAAATTCACCGAATATCATAAATGCGTCTATTATGGCACGGGCTATGGGAATCAAGGTGATTGCATTGACTGGAAGCGGTGGAGGCAAGATGAAGGAATATGCTGACATTCTGATTGACGTGCCGGAAAAAGAGACGGCGCGTGTGCAGGAATTGCATCTGCCGGTGTATCATGCTTTGTGTGGGATGCTTGAGGAGTATTTTTATGGATAGCCTGGAATATATGATGGATAGGTTGATTTACAGCAAATAGTCCTTAAGAAATTTAAGATACTTTGATAGGTATGTTGAATAATAAAATATTTAGGAGGTAATGAAATGAAATACCAGAAGTTTGAAGAAAAGGCGCAACAGTTAAGGGAAGAGATGTTTGAGATGACGGTGAAAGCAAAAACAGGACATTTAACGTCTTCATTGTCATGTGTTGAGGTTATGACGGCATTGTTTTACGGAGATATTATGAGATATGATCCGCAGAATCCAGACTGGGCTGGCAGAGATTATTTTATTATGAGTAAAGCGCAGGCGAGCCCGATTTATTATGAGGTGTTAGCAGATGTGGGATATTTTCCAAAAGAAGATCTTAAATTATTTGCACAAGCAGGTGGAAAAATGGGAGTGCATTTACAGGACAGTGTTCCAGGGTGTGAGATAACAGCCGGGTCTTTAGGGTGTGGATATGGAATTGCAGCAGGAATTGCTTTGGCCTTAAAAAAGAACAGAGAGAACAATATGGTATTTTCTTTATTGGGTGATGGAGAATGCTATGAAGGGGCGATCTGGGAAACTGCATTATTTGTTGGACATAATCGTTTAAATAATTTGATTACGATTGTTGACCGTAACTTCATTTGCGCCACACATTTCTTGGAGGATGAACTGGGGATGGAACCAATAGAAGATAAATGGAAGGCATTCGGATTTGAAGTAAAACGAATAGACGGACATTCTTTTGAGGAAATCTTTAGAGTTCTCGAAAATGTACGGTCGAAGAGAAATACAAAACCATTGGTTGTGGTGGCAGATACGGTAAAGGGAAAAGGAATTCCGTTAGTTTCTGATCAGCCATTATGGCATGGAATTACTGTTACACAGGAAGAAGACATTGCACAGGCAAGAAAAGAATTATTGGCAAATAGGAAGTAGAAAGAGGGAAAGAATATGAATAAGCAAATAACAATGAGGGATACTTTTTGGAATCGTATTTATGAGCTGGCGAAAAAAGACAGGGATATAATTATTATTGCTGCTGATATGGGAGCACCTGCATTGGACAAATTTAGGAGAGATTTGCCAGGACAGTTTGTGAATGCCGGAATTGCAGAGCAGAATGCAATGCTTGTGGCGACGGGCATGGCTTTGAAAGGAAAGAAGGTATATGTCTATGCGATTGCACCATTTATTACGATGAGGTGTTACGAGCAGATTCGGATTTATCCGGCGGGGATGAATCTGCCAATTACGATTGTAGGTGTAGGGGCAGGAGTGTGCTATGAAGAGTCTGGACCTACACATCAAGCAGTGGAAGATATTTCAATTTTAAGGGTTCTGCCAAACATGAAGATCTACAGTGCATGTGATAACAATATGACAGAACAGTTTGCGGATTTGACGTATTATGAAAAATCTCCTAATTATGTCAGATTAGACCGAATCGTCCTGCCTAATATTTATCCTGAAGGAACAGATTTCTCAGAAGGGATAGGCGTTCTTCGTCCTGTGTCTGATATCACAATTATGGCGACAGGCTGCATGATCAAGACGGCCCTGGAGGTGAGTGATGCCCTTAAGGCAAAGGGGATTTCAGTAGGAGTGGTGGACGCTTACAATATTCCGGTTAAAGCTGAAAAATTCATTGAGGTTACTAAAGGGGTGAAAAAGCTGTACACGTTAGAGGAACATACACTTCCCGGTGGCTTGGGATCCCAGATTTGTGAAATTGTGATGGATTACGGAATTGGTGTTAAGGTGAAGCGGCTTGGATTCGATTTTTCCCAAAAATATTGTTACACATACGGGGGAAGAAAAGAGATATACCCAGAGTATGGGTTAGATGTCCAGAGCATTTGTAAAACAATTGAGGAAGGGGAAAAATAATGGCACTGGATTTGCTTTTAATAAGACCCAATGACCAGAAAAGTGTATATACGGCAGTTTCAGATTTTACAGCAATTGAGCCGCCCTTTTGGGCGGCAAGCATTGCTGCATATGTCAGAGAAAGAGGGATTAATGTTGGGATTTTAGATGCGGAGGTTGGAAATCTGTCGCCAGAGGATGTGGTGGAGCAGGTGAAACAAAAAAATCCACAATTAATCGGTTTGATTATAACTGGAAACCATTTGTCTGCGTCTACCTGGAAGATGCATGGAGCGGGTTTGTTGGCAAAGACATTGAAACAGTCAGAAATGAAAACGCCTATTTTTATGTGGGGACTGCATGTTTCAGCTTTACCGGAAAAGACTTTGCGGGAAGAACAAACAGATTATGTAATAAAGGGCGAGGGTTTAAGAAGCATTTACCAATTAACAGAACTTGTCGTGAAGCAAAAAGGGGATGCCGATTCTATTTTGGGTCTTTATTACAGAAAAGAAGACGGAACGATTACCGGGAATCCTCAGATAGCGTTGGAAGAAGATTTAGATAACATCCCGATGCAGGCGTTTGATT
>CAYNOE010000118.1:0-2607 GCA_964398745.1 uncultured Lachnobacterium sp. | reverse complement strand
GGTGGTAGGCTGCGGGGTACTGGCCTCGGCTTTGTGCATGGATAAATACCGGGCGCACAACTGGCAGCGCTTCGGAGAGACAAAGGAAACTCCAAAGGGATATGGGGTAATTGCGACAACATTGGGATGTCCATTTCAATGCACCTATTGTGCGATATCTACGTTGTTTGGAAGCCGGAAAGTAAGGTATAGGAGCATAGACCGTGTCATTCATGAAATTGAGACATTAGTCACAGATTATGGTGTCCATTATATAAAAATATTAGATGAAAATTTTGTCCTGAATAAAAAGTATGTCGAAAAAATTTGTGATAGATTAATTGAAAAAAAATTTGATCTAAACATATGGGCGTATGCACGGGTAGATACTTTAGATGAGGCTATTTTAAATAAACTGCGGCAGGCGAATATAAAATGGTTGTGTCTGGGGATAGAATCTGCAGACGAAAACTCAATGGAAGATGTGCGAAAAGCACAGTATGGAAATGAACAGACGCGAAAGATTGTGAAGATGATTAAAGATGCCGATATTCATATCCTGGCAAACATTATGTTTGGTCTTCCGCAGGATAATAAAGAGAGTATGGAAAAAACCCTTGCGTTTGCACGAGAGCTAAATTGTGAGTGGATTAATATGTATTCTACTATGCCGTTTCCGGGTTCACAGTTATATGAGGAGTGCGTAAAGGCAGGGGGAGAAGATTTGCCAGAAAGCTGGTTGGGATATTCTGAATTAAGCTATGAGGCAAAACCTATGCCAACGAAATATCTTACCGCCAAAGAAGTACTGGCGTTTCGGGATTATGCGTTTCAGGCGTTTTTTGTGAATAACGATACTTACTTTACCATGATGGAGAAAAAATTTGGGGCAGAAACCGTTGTGGGGATTAAGAAAATGTTGGACAGAAAAATCAAAAGAAAACTTTTAGAAGAATAAGAGGGAAATGCATTATGATTATTACAAGGACGCCTTTAAGGATTTCTTTTTTTGGAGGAGGTACAGATTTGCCGGATTATTATAAAAAATTCGGCGGAGAAGTCTTATCCACAACGATTGATAAGTATTTGTACATTACATGCCGCCATATGCCTCCATTTTGGGAATATTCTAATCGGTTTGTCTATGGATCAAAAACAGAACTGGTTTCTGAGATAGATGAGATTGAGCATCCGGCTATCAGAGAGACACTACGGTATCTTAAATTAGATTATGGTGTGGATCTGCATTATAATACGGATATTCCCGCGCGTTCTGGAATCGGTTCAAGTTCTTCTTTTACAGTAGGGCTTTTAAATGCTCTGCATGGTTTGAATGGAAAGATGTTTTCTAAAAGAGATCTGGCATTTCAGGCGATACATATTGAGCAGGACTTGATTCAGGAAGCGGTCGGTTCCCAGGATCAGACGGCGGCGGCTTTTGGTGGGTTTAACCACATTTTATTTAAAAAAAGCGGAGATATTGAAGTATGTCCCATGACGTTGCCGCCAGAAAGGATTCGTTCGTTAGATGCGCATCTGATCTTGGTGTTTACAGGATTTCAGAGATTTGCCAAAAATATTGAGAAAGACAAATTGCAGACTTTGCAAGAGCATTATGATAATCTTGAAAAGCTGAAATGCTACGTTGCGCAGTCGATTGAAATCTTAAGTACGGATACTGATATCAGAGAGTTTGGTGCGCTTTTAAATGATGCATGGAGAGAAAAGAAGGAGCTGTCATCAAAAGTCAGTGACGATAGGATTGATGCACTGTATCAGCGAGGAATAGATAAGGGGGCAATTGGTGGGAAACTGTTAGGAGCTGGCGGTGGAGGATTTATGCTGTTTTTTGTAGAGCCTATGAAACAGAAGAAATTTATAGAGGCATTTTCAGAGTATGTGTGTGTGCCGTTCCACTTTGAAGATGCGGGAAGTCAGGTAATCTATTACAAACCAGACGTAAAATAAGGAGAGGTCGCAATGGAAAAAAGTGCAAGGGTCTATATCGCTGGTCATACGGGTTTAGTCGGTTCGGCGATTGTCAGAAGGTTACAGTCAGAAGGATACGGAAATCTCCTCTTCAGGACACATGATGAGCTTGATTTAAGAAATCAGGATGTCGTAGAGAAGTTTTTTGAACAAGAGAAGCCGGAATATGTTTTTATGGCAGCGGCTACTGTAGGCGGAGTGTTAGCAAATGACACATTCCCGGGAAAGTTCCTTTATGACAATCTGGCAATTTCTATAAACGTGATTCATGCAGCTTATCGTTTCGGAGTGAAGAAGTTATTGTTTATGGGAAGCGGATGCATTTATCCGAAATTTGCAGAGCAGCCCATTCGGGAGGAGGCATTATTGACAGGGGCATTGGAGCCAACAAATGAAGCGTATGCAATTGCCAAGATTGCAGGAGTGAAGATGTGTGAGTACTATAATAAGCAGTATGGAACAGATTTTATTTCCTGCATGCCTTGCAATACTTATGGTCCGGGAGATAATTTTGACATGGAGGGAGGTCATGTCGTGCCTGCCTTAATCCGTAGATTTTATGAGGCAAAAGTGAATCATTTGCCGGAAGTGATGATGTGGGGTACGGGCAAACCTATCCGCGAGTTTATTTATATTGAC
>CAYNOE010000117.1:0-9200 GCA_964398745.1 uncultured Lachnobacterium sp. | reverse complement strand
AATGAACAATGAGTTATTAGAAGCGTTGACGATACTGGAACAGGAGAAAAATATCAGTAAAGAAACGCTGCTTGAGGCAATTGAAAATTCACTTTTAACTGCCTGCAAAAATCATTTCGGAAAAGCCGATAATGTGAAAGTTGTCATTGATCCGGATACCTGCGAATATCATTGTTTTCAGGAAAAAACGGTTGTGGAGGAGGTTCTCGATCCAATAGAAGAAATATCCCTTCCCAATGCACAGATGATTGATACAAAATATGAACTCGGGGATATTGTGCAGATTGAGGTGAAATCCAAAGAGTTTGGACGTATTGCAACCCAGAATGCCAAAAACGTCATTCTGCAGAAAATCCGTGAGGAAGAGCGTAAAGTTATTTATGATGAATATTACAGCAAGGAAAAAGAAGTCGTAACCGGCGTGGTGCAGCGTTATGTTGGACGTAATGTCAGCATTAACCTTGGCAGGGCGGATGCGCTTTTGACCGAGAGCGAGCAGATACGGGGGGAAAACTTTAATCCAACCGAGCGTATCAAGGTTTATATCCTTGAAGTAAAGGCGACGTCCAAAGGACCAAAAATCATGGTTTCAAGAACCCATCCGGAACTGGTGAAAAGGCTGTTTGAATCCGAGGTTGCGGAAGTGAGGGAAGGTATTGTGGAGATTAAGGCGATTTCGAGGGAGGCGGGAAGCCGTACCAAAATCGCGGTCTGGTCCAACGATCCGGATGTGGATCCGGTCGGTGCCTGTGTCGGAATGAACGGTGCGAGGGTCAATGCAATTGTAAGCGAACTCCGGGGGGAAAAAATTGACATTATTACATGGGATGAAAATCCTGCAATTTTAATCCAGAATGCATTAAGTCCTGCAAAGGTAATTTCTGTTATTGCGGATGCCGATGAAAAGGCGGCGAAGGTCGTTGTTCCGGATTACCAGCTTTCCCTTGCAATTGGCAAGGAAGGACAGAATGCAAGGCTTGCGGCGCGGCTGACAGGATTTAAAATTGATATTAAGAGTGAAACGCAGGCAAGGGAATCCGGAGACTTCATCGATTATGAGAATGAATATGAGGATGAAGAAGATTATTATGATGAATACGGGCAGGAGTACAGCGAAGAGGAACCTGCAGATGAAAATGGGGCAGAAGAATCAGAAAATGGTAAGACTGATTATGAAGAATCCGAATCGGAAGAATATGCATATGCTGAAAGTGCTGGTGATGACATGGAATCATCAGACTTTGAGGAATAATTATGGCGAATAAAAAAATTCCCCTGCGGAAATGTATAGGCTGCGGGGAAATGAAACCCAAAAAAGAAATGATTCGCGTTGTAAAAACAGAGAGCGAAATTATGCTGGATGCCACGGGCAAAAAAAACGGCAGGGGCGCATATCTGTGTGCGAATGCGGAGTGCTTAAAAAAGGCAGAAAAATCCAAAGGGCTGGAGCGGTCTTTTAAGGTGGCTGTTCCGGAAGGGGTTTATAAAAACCTGGAAAAGGAGATGGAAGCATTTGCAGAATGATAAAGTATTGTCAATGCTTGGGCTTGCGGCAAAAGCAGGGAAGATAAAAAGCGGCGAATTTTCCACAGAAAAGGCGGTGAAATCCGGTCAGGCATACCTTGTGGTTATTTCCGGCGATGCATCGGAAAACACAAAAAAGAAATTTCAGAATATGACGGATTTTTACCATGTGCCATGTTACTGCTACGGGGATAAGGAAATGCTTGGAAGGTGCATCGGAAAACAGTTCCGTGCCTCACTTGCAGTTGCTGACAAAAACCTTGCAGAGGCTGTGGAAGAACGCCTTAAGTCGATAAAAACTGAATAACGGAGGGAAGTAATTTATGGCAAAAATGAGAATTTATGATTTCGCAAAAGAATTCATAGAAGATAAAAAGATAAAAAAACCACAAGAAATTGTTGATATGCTGGATTCAACCAAATATGCGGTAAAGAGTGTATCAAGCAGCATCGATGATGAAGCGCAGGCATTCGTCAGGCAGAAGCTGTCAAAACCAGCGGATGAAAAGGAAAAACCGCAGCAGAAGCAGGAAGAGAAAAAACCGAAGGCAAAAGCGGAACCGAAACCAAAAACAGAAATGAAGGCGGAACCAAAAACAGAAGTGAAGGCTGAGACAAAGGCAGAAAAGAAAACAGAACCCAAGGAACGTCCCAAAAAGAAGTCAAGTATTTCTGCGGTTTTCAATGCGCAGTACAGCAAATCACGCAGGGGACAGGGCGGAAATGGCGGTGGAAACCGTAATAACGGCCGCGGTCCCAAAAAAGAAAATGCCAGGCAGGAAACGCACAGCATTATCCGTCCGCGTCCGGTCGGGGAGAGGGCAATGCGTCCGATCAGCGAACGGACGGCAGGAAACCATGAGGAGCCTATGGAGAGCCGTCCGGCAAATAACCGGCAGACGGCGGAAAAGCCGAACAACCGTAATAATCGTCCGGGCGTAAATTCATCAAGGCCAAACGACCGCGGTAACCGTCCGGGACAGGAAAGACCTTCACAGAAAAACGGTGAGAGAAACGCTGCGCGTCCGCAGAATGACCGTAACGGTGCAAAACCGGGACGGGGACGTTTTAATAACAAGGACATGGCGGCTGCTTCTGCCAGTGAAGAGGTAAGAGGCAAGGAAAGCCGTAACAATAACGACAGAAGGAATAACAATAACCACAAAAAAGACCGTGATAAGCTGGGCGGAAAGAAACAGGAAAATTATGTAAACCTTGAAAAACACGGCGGAAAAAAGAAGCCGCAGCAGCAGCCAAAGCCGAAGGAGGATGAAGATGTAATTAAGACCATTACACTTCCGGAAAAAATGACCATCAGGGATCTTGCGGACAGGATGAAGGTTCAGCCGTCCGAGATTGTCAAGAAGCTGTTTTTAAAGGGACAGATGGTTACGGTAAACCAGGAAGTGGATTTTGATACCGCAGAAGAAATTGCGCTGGAATTTAATTATATCTGTGAGGCGGAAGAAAAAATTGATGTAATCGCGGAACTGTTAAAGGAAGACGAGGAAGATCCGGATAAGATGGTAGCGCGTCCGCCGGTTGTCTGCGTAATGGGACACGTTGACCATGGTAAAACATCCCTTCTGGATGCAATCCGTTCCACCCGTGTGACAGACCGCGAGGCTGGTGGAATTACCCAGCATATTGGTGCGTCTGTTGTATCCATTAATAACCAGAACATTACATTCCTTGATACGCCGGGACACGAGGCGTTTACGGCAATGCGTATGCGTGGTGCCAGTTCCACGGATATCGCAATTCTTGTTGTTGCGGCAGATGACGGTGTGATGCCGCAGACAGTTGAGGCGATTAATCATGCAAAAGCTGCCGGAGTGGAGATTATTGTTGCAGTCAACAAAATAGATAAACCGAGTGCAAATGTAGAGCGTGTAAAGCAGGAACTTTCCGAGTATGAGTTAATTCCGGAAGACTGGGGCGGAAGTACGGTTTTTTGTCCGGTTTCTGCACATACTAAAGAAGGTATCGACAACCTTCTTGAAATGATTCTTCTGACAGCAGAAGTGCTTGAACTTAAGGCAAATCCGGACCGGAATGCAAGAGGTCTTGTGATTGAGGCGCAGCTTGACAAGGGACGTGGTGCGGTTGCAACCGTACTGGTTCAGAAAGGAACGCTTCATGTAGGGGATTCCATTGCCTGCGGAAGCAGTTACGGCAAAGTCCGCGCTATGATTGATGACAAGGGAACCCGGGTAAAAAAGGCGATTCCGTCCACACCGGTTGAGATTTTAGGCTTAAACAGCGTGCCGGCAGCGGGAGAAACATTTGTCGTCTGTGATTCCGACAAGGAAGCAAAGACATTTGCAGACACCTATATTTCAGAGGAGAAAAACCGCCTGATTGAGGATACCAGGGCAAAGATGTCATTAGATGACCTGTTTTCACAGATTCAGTCCGGCAATATGAAGGAGCTGGATATTATTGTAAAGGCGGATGTACAGGGCTCCGTGGAAGCAGTAAAGCAGTCGTTAGTGAAGCTTTCCAATGAGGAAGTCGTTGTCAAGGTCATTCACGGTGGGGTCGGTGCCATCAATGAATCCGACGTGATCCTTGCATCAGCATCAAATGCAATCATCATCGGGTTTAATGTCCGTCCGGATCCGATTGCAAAGGTTACTGCGGATAATGAGGGCGTGGACGTAAGGCTGTACAAGGTAATTTACAACGCCATTGAGGATGTGGAAGCTGCCATGAAGGGAATGCTGGATCCGGTGTTTGAGGAACAGGTAATCGGGCATGCGGAAATCCGCCAGATTTTCAAGGCATCCGGCGTTGGAAACATTGCAGGTTCCTATGTGCTTGACGGCATGCTGGAGCGCGGCTGTAAAATACGTCTTTCCCGCGGCGGCGAGCAGATATTTGAAGGGGATCTTGCCTCCTTAAAGCGGTTTAAGGATGATGTGAAAGAAGTAAAGGCAGGCTATGAATGTGGTCTTGTATTTGACGGATTTAATGACATTGAAGAACTCGACCAGGTTGAAGCCTACAAGATGGTAGAAGTACCAAGATAGGAAATAAGATGAGAAAAAACAGTATAAAAAATATTCGTATTAACGAAGAAGTCATGCGGGAGCTTTCCAATATTATCCGCGGGGAAATAAAAGACCCGCGGATTAACCCGATGACAAGTGTGGTGTCCGTGGAGGTTGCACCGGATTTAAAGACTGCGAAGGCATATATAAGCGTGCTTGGGGATGAACAGTCACAGAAAGATACGGTTGCAGGCTTAAAATCCGCAGAGGGATTTATCAGAAGGAGCCTGGCAAAGTCCATCAATCTGCGCCATACACCGGAGATTAAATTTGTTCTGGACCAGTCGATTGAATATGGAATCCATATGTCAAAAATGATTGATGAAGTGACGGGAAACATAAAAGAGGAAACGGATGAATAGTATAAAAAATCTTGAGGAAAAACTAACAGGGATGCGTTCTGTGGGAATTGCAGGACATGTGCGTCCGGACGGGGACTGTGTGGGTTCCTCGCTTGCTGTATACAATTATATCCGCACATATTATCCCAGGATGGATGTGCGCCTGTATCTGGAGCCGATTCCAAATATTTTCAGGTTTTTGAATTTTTCCGGGGAAATCCGAAACGAATATAGGGACGATATAAGGTTCGATTTGTTTATTTCTCTGGACTGCGGGGATAAAGAACGGCTCGGAAACGCTGCCAGATACTTTGAACAGGCAGAGCATACCTTGTGTATTGACCATCATGTGAGCAACCAGGCATTTGCGGATGACAATTATATTTTTCCGGATGCAAGCTCCACCTGCGAGCTGGTATTTGAATTGATGGATAAGGATAAAATTACAAAAGAAATTGCGGAATGTCTTTATACGGGAATTGTGCATGATACCGGAGTGTTCCAGTATTCGTGCACATCTTCCCATACCATGCAGGTTGCGGGAATATTGATGGATAAGGGAATTGATTTTCCCAGAATCGTGGATGAAACTTTTCATACCAAAACCTACCGCCAGAACCGCGTGATGGGACAGGTTTTACTAAACAGCCGGCTTTATCTGGAGGATAAAGTCATTGTCGGTACGCTTACAAGGGCGCAGATGGAAGAATTTGAAGTACTTCCCAAGCATCTGGAAGGTATCGTAAGCCAGCTTCGTGTGACAAAGGATACGGTGCTTGCAGTATTTCTATATGAAAACGAGGACGGTACTTATAAGGTCAGCTTCCGTGTAAACGGTGATTTTGATGCGGCAGAGCTTGCCATGCATTTTGGCGGCGGCGGTCATGTGAAAGCGGCAGGCTGCACAATGGGCTGCTGTCTGGAAGAAAATATTGACCAGCTTTTACAGGAAATTTCAAAGAGATTATAAATATGGTAAACGGAATCATAAATGTATATAAAGAGCCGGGGTTTACATCATTTGATGTGGTAGCAAAGCTTCGGGGAATTTTGCATGAAAAAAAAGTCGGGCATACTGGAACCCTGGATCCCGCAGCGGAGGGAGTACTTTTAGTCTGCGCTGGAAAAGCAACAAAGGTCTGCGGTCTTTTGACAGACATGGACAAGACCTATGAAGCGCTGCTTCATCTTGGCATTGTTACGGACACAGAGGATGCGACAGGAAACATTTTAAGCGACAATACGAAAGAAGCTGAAGAACTTTCCGAAGAACAGGTAAAATCAGCCATTATGGAATTTACCGGAGAATATGCACAGGTTCCGCCGATGTATTCCGCAAAAAAAACGGGCGGGAAAAAACTTTACGAGCTTGCAAGGGCTGGAATAGAGGTAGAGCGCAGACCGCACCAGGTGAAAATATATTCAATAGAAATAACGCAGGTGAAGCTTCCGTATGTGAAGTTTCGTGTACACTGTTCCAAGGGAACTTATATCCGTACTCTGTGCGCGGATATTGGAAACAGACTGGGAGTCGGCGGTATGATGGAGCGTCTGGAGCGCATACAGGTCGGGGAATTTAAAAAAGAAACGTCCCATTCACTGACGGAAATCGAATCCTGCGCAAAAAATAACGGACTGGATAAGATTCTTCTTCCCGTGGATACCTTATTTTTAAATCTGCCGGCATTTACTGTAAGACCGGAAGCCATGAAGCTTCTGGAAAACGGGAATAAGCTGTTACAGTCTGATTTTACAGAATGTCCGCCTGAAAACAGTTCTGCGGATTTTGGTATTCGGGTGTATGATACACAGAATCATTTTTATGCAATATACAGCTATGACAAAAATTTAAAATGTTATAAGGTTCGAAAGATGTTTGGTACAGGAAAATTATGATTTGTTATTATGATACGGAAAAATTTCATACAGAGGAACCGACGGTGATTTCCCTCGGTAAATTTGACGGAATACATAAGGGGCATAAGCTGTTGATTGACGGGCTTCTTTCCCAGAAAAAAAGCGGTTTAAAAACAGTTGTATTTACGTTTGATATTCCACCTAAAAGTCTTACTGAAAACAACAATTACAGGGTGCTTACGACCAGTGGGGAAAAACAGGATATATTTGGGGAATATGGAATTGATTATCTTTTACAGTGTCCGTTTACAAAAGAAGTGATGTGTATGGAGCCGGAGCAGTTTGTGGAATGGATTGTGACGTCACTGCATGTAAAAAGCATTGTGGTCGGTTCTGATTTTCATTTCGGGCATAACCGCAGGGGGGATTATAAGCTTTTAAAAGAGCTTTCCCTGCATTTCGGTTATGAGCTTCATGTGGTAGAAAAATTAAAACACAACGGCCGTGAAATCAGCAGCAGCTGTGTGCGCAGGGAAATCTTAAACGGAAACCTGGCCCTTGCGAATGAACTGCTGGGACATCCTTATTTTGTAAAAAGCGAAGTCATACATGGAAAGCAGCTTGGAAGAAAAATAGGGATTCCGACAATTAATATGATGCCATCCGCTGAAAAACTCCTGCCGCCAAACGGCGTATATGCCACGCAGACACAGGTGGGGGACCAGATATACAAAAGTGTCTCGAATGTGGGCTGCAGACCAACCGTAAACCACAGTAACAAGGTGTCGGTGGAAACGCACCTGCTGGATTACAGGGGGGATTTATACGGAATAAAACCAAAGGTCAGTTTTCATTCTTTTATCCGTCCGGAGAAAAAGTTTGATTCGGTGGATGCACTGCAGGCGCAGATGAAAAAGGACATTCAAGGATGTTACGGATATATTACAAACATATGTTGACAATGTAAAAAAATACTGCTATACTCTTTTAGTGTGAAATGGGTTCAAAAAATGAAATATTAAATTTGGAGGAATCTATGAGAGTAAATAAGCATATTAATCATCAGAAAACAAAGAGAACAGCTGCCATGACGCTTGCGCTGGCTGGGATTACAGTATTTACAATATTTTCGGGAGATATGAAGGAAGGGCTGTGCGCGCAGTCAACTACAAAACTGACTGCCGGGGTAGCCGACTGTCTTTACGGAAACGATACAAAACCAAAAATGACCGCGGGAATTTCATACCTGCTTTATGAAGATGCTCCGGCAGAAATTTCAGATAACAATCCAGACAAGGCAGACCGGACGGAGCCGGAAGAAGCGAAAGAGGACGGAATCTGCGGATATAAAAACCTTGGCATTGCAAAGGTGAACGGCTGTCTGAATGTCCGTAAAAAAGCAGGGACAGACAGCAAGGTCATTGGAAAAATGACAAACCATGATGCCTGCGAGATTCTTAAGAAGAAAGGTGACTGGGTAAAGATTACCTCCGGGAAGGTAAACGGCTATGTAAAGAGCGAGTATCTTGCAACCGGAAAAGAAGCTGAAAAAATTGCGGAGGATGAGATTATCACCGTTGCAACGGTAAATACCACTACACTGCGCGTCAGGGAAAAAACCTCTGTGGATTCTGCAATTGTTTCCCTTGTGGGAGAAGGGGAGGATCTGGTTGTGGAAGATACCAAAGACGACTGGTACAAGGTTGAGGTGGATGACCAGAAAGGATATATTTCCGGAGATTATGTGGAAATTTCCGAAAAACTTCCGACTGCGGAAACGGTAACCGAACTGCAGTACGGGGATGGGATTGCAGACTCCAGGGTTTCCCTTGTGCAGTATGCCCTGCAGTTTGTCGGAAACCCATATGTATGGGGCGGCACCAGCCTGACCAACGGAATTGACTGTTCCGGCTTTACCATGCAGATATATGCGCGTTACGGAATATCCCTGCCGCACCATGCAGCGTCCCAGCCGGGATACGGTACAAGAATCAGCGCAGCGGAGGCAAGACCGGGAGATTTATTCTTCTATGGAAGCGGAAACAGCATCGGGCATGTCGGGATTTATATTGGAAACGGACAGATTGTCCATGCCAGCAACGCCAGAACCGGTATTAAGATTTCCAGCGCGTTTTACCGCACGCCGATTTGTGTTGTAAGCTATCTGTAGGATATGTACTGTTGGTATAAATTTAAAAAACGGGTTTACAATGGCAAAAAGCTGTGTTATATTATTTTAGTGTGCTGTAGAAGGCACTATGGTTTCGCCGGCATTCGGTAGATGGACAACTCCGACCTTTTACTGATTACCTGGCATAAAGAATAATTTAAGGAGGATCAGACATGATCGCAAAGGAAAAGAAACAGACAATTATTGCTGAGTATGGCAGAACACCGAATGATACCGGTTCACCGGAAGTACAGG
>CAYNOE010000116.1:1824-9205 GCA_964398745.1 uncultured Lachnobacterium sp. | reverse complement strand
GAATCATCATAAACGATTCCGTCCTCAAAAACATTCACCGTTACAATAACAAGTTCCTCCGCTTCCTTTGATAAAGAAATAATATCCGTTGTTATTTTCTCCGCCACGGTTTCTGAAGGATATGGCTGATTTCCGCGAAACATTTCATTTGCTGCCAGATTGGATACGCATTCTAAAAGCAGTGCGCATGTTTCCCCCGCCAAACGCTCCTTTACTCTGTCAAGGTCATATGGCTGCTCTATGGTACAAAATCCTTTGCCTTCCCGCAGCTTCCGGTGTCTTTGTACCTTCTGCCTGCCTTCCTCATCAAAGACCTGCATGGTCGCCAGATAATATTTTGTTCCGGCATAATCTTCAAGCAGGCTTTCTGCATATGCAGATTTTCCGCTGCCGCTTCCGCCAATTACCAGTGTAATCATATATAATCCTTTGCTATGACAGTCTCTGATACTGTTCCAGTTCTATTTTATCAAATGTTGTCCGGCTCTGGTAAAGCGCAAGCGCAGTATCCAGAAGCTGAAACATCATCACTGCACCCGTACCTTCCCCAAGTGCCAGACCTGCATCAATGACCGGATGCAGACCAAGCTCTGCTGCAATTTTTTCTGCTGCCGGCTCCCTGCTCATATGGGAAGGAAGCAGATATGCCCTGACGCCGGGTACCATCTGCTCTGCTGCAAGTGCCGCCGCCATGCTGATTACGCCGTCCAGTACCACCGGAATATGGTAAATGGCCCCACCGATGCACACACCTGCCATTCCTGCAATATCCAGGCCTCCAAATACGGACAGAATCTGGAGGGCATCCATCGTTTTAACCGGATATTTTGCAAGTGCCTGCGCAATCACCTCCCGCTTGCGTTCCAGTCCGGCATCACTCAGCCCTGCGCCCCGTCCGGTCACAGTCTGCGCATCACAGCCTGTCAGTGCAGCAGTAACAGCACTGCCCGTTGTCGTATTGCCAATCCCCATTTCTCCGGTTCCGAGCAGACCATACCCTTTTTCCTTACACTCCCTGCAAAGCCGGATTCCAACAGAAACCGCTTCCAGTGTTTCCGCTTCCGTCATGGCAGGTTCCTTCAGAAAATTGCGTGTTCCTTTTCTGACTTTACAGTCCCTGACTCCGGAAATCCTCTCATCAGAATTAATTCCAATATCCACCGGTATCACATCCGCTCCAGCACACGCTGCCATTTTCCCCACGGAACTTTCCTGCCTGCCCATACTGACAGCAACCAGCCTTGTCACTTCCTGCCCGGACTGGCTCACGCCTTCCTCCACAATGCCATTATCTGCACACATGGTTATCACGGCTTTCTTTCGTATATCAATTTCCGTACTTCCGGTAACTGCGCCAATCTGCGCAATAAATTCCTCAAATCTCCCCAGTCCGTCCAGTGGTTTTGCAACCTTGTCCCATATTTTCTTTACCTGACAATAAATCCTGTTATCTGCCGACGCTGGTTTTAACTGCACCAGCTTTTCCCTTGTCCATCTTTCTTCCTGCATAACTGTTTTCCTATGCCTATTCTACTTCTTTCGCTTTTTAATTTTATTCATCCGGCACACTACAGCAGACCGTATACAAACTCCATGTCCATATGCTCCCGGAGTCCCTGCGCGAGTTTGTCATACTGGCTTTCCCTGAACATGGCATAATCACTTTCATACCCCACACTCCAGCAAACCCCCTTACGCCGGGCAAGAATTTCTATGATACGGACCGCAATATCGCCCTCATCAAAAATGCCATGCACATAACTTCCATAAACATTATTCAGATACGCCCCGTCTTCTTTTCCCTGTTCCTGCATTCCGGTAACAACGTGCGGCAGGTTTTCACATTCCGTCTTTTTTGTTTCCCCCATATGTATTTCATATCCCGACAGCTTCATGCCGGACAATTCTGCAAAAACCCCGTCCAGCATGCCAAAACGTCCTCGGACCTGCGTCCGTATTTTCTGTGTCTTTAATACGGTTTCCTCCGGCAAAAGCTCCATGCCGCGCATTTCACCGCCATTTTCCATATAATCCGGATCATAAATCCTTTTCCCAAGCATCTGGTATCCGCCGCAGATACCCCAGACCGGTATACGCCCCGCCCGCTTTTTAATGGCTGCCTCCAGCCCGTTCTGGCGCATCCACAATAAATCAGCCATCGTATTTTTACTTCCAGGAAGCAGTATCATGTCTGGATTTTTCAGCTCTTCAACACTGCCTGCATACCGCACGGATACTCCCGGAAGCGGCTCAAATACATGAAAATCAGTAAAGTTGGAAATTCGCGGGAACCGGATAACAGCAAGGTCTACCAGTCCGGTTTCTTTTTGTTTCTGCTCCACGCCAAGACCGTCCTCATCCTCAAGTGACAATTCCATATACGGCACAACCCCGGCAACGGGAATACCGCATTTTTCCTGAAGCATCGCAACACCGGAATCGAGTATTGACCTGTCCCCACGGAATTTATTAATAACCAGTCCCTTAATCCGTTCCTTCTCATCATCTTCCAGCAGCATTACTGTCCCGTAAAGCTGTGCAAACACACCGCCCCGGTCAATATCCCCCACAAGAAGCACGGGGGCATCCAGAAGCTTTGCAAGCCCCATATTCACAATATCATCTGCTTTCAGGTTAATCTCAGCCGGACTTCCCGCTCCTTCCACAACAATAATATCCGCCTGCTTTTCCAGCTCATGGTATGCATTTAAAATATCCGGCACCAGTTTTTTCTTATAGGCAAAATAGTCCTTTGCGCTCATATTGCCAAGCACCCTGCCATTTACAATTACCTGTGAGCCGGTATCGTTTGTCGGCTTTAAAAGAACCGGATTCATCAGTACCGACGGCGTGACTCCTGCCGCCATGGCCTGCATCACCTGCGCCCGTCCCATTTCCAGTCCCTCATCCGTAACAAAGGAATTAAGTGCCATATTCTGCGATTTAAAAGGTGCCGCCCGGTATCCGTCCTGCTTAAAAATCCGGCACAGACCGGCAACCAGCAGACTTTTTCCCGCATTTGACATCGTTCCCTGCACCATAATTACTTTTGCCATAAACGCTCCCACCTGACATTCTAAAATGTACCTGTTTTCCAAATCTACAGAAACTTTTTCCTTTTAAAGAAAAACAGCTCTGCAACAATAATCAGAACACAGATTAAAGCCACAACCCCGTATCCATGAGGGGTTTTCAGCTCCGGCATATTCACAAAATTCATCCCATACCACCCGGTTACAAGTGTCAGCGGAAAAAACATCGTGGTTACCATGGTAAGCATCCGCATGGTATTATTCTGCTGGATATCAATCTGCTGCTGGTAAAGCTCCCGAATCTGAACCATATACTCCCGCAGCATCTGGGAATAGTCATACAGCCTGTCTGCCCGCTTGCCAAGTTCCGCAATACTGGAAACTGTTTTTGCCGTTAAAAAGTCCTGATCGTTGCTCACCAGAATATCACATAAATCAGCCAGCTGCTGGTAATAAAAATTACGCACAAGCAGCCGCTTCCTGTAACGCAGAATATCCGGCATCGGCTCAAGCCGTTCCTTTTTCTCAGTAAGCTTCTCCTCCATATCATAGCAGACTGCTTCAATTTCCTGCAGCTGTTCCATGTCATGCGAAAGCATGGACTCCAGAAAACGGCAGAAAAACTGCTCCGGAGTCCCGGCTCCCTCATGTTCAATTTTCAGTACCATCTTTTCGATAAAAAGATGGTCTTCCTCCTGAACCGGAAAAACCAGCTCCTCTTTTCCCAAATAATAAGGAACCGTAATCTGCAGCTGGCGGCGTTTCACAGTTTGGGGCAGTTCCGTTTCCCGCATCACCATCCGCGGTGCTACAACCAGAACCCCGACAATGCTTTCCGGAAACATCGCCGCCTTGGAAAAATAGGTCTGGTGGTTCCTTAAAATTTTCCACAGCTCTTCCGTTCCCGGCTTACCCTCAAGATATCCTCCTGCATCTTTCATACTTAAAATATAAACTTTTCCGGATTCCAGATCCCGTACCACAACTCTGCCTCCTGATGTACTGCATTATTGACGTTCATTATATTCTATTATAACCTTATATCTGGAAATTAGCAAAACTATTTATACCCCGTCCACATTCCGCAGACGCTCCGTAATACTGAAATTTTGTGTTTTGGCATAAATAATGACCGGAACTGTCATACACACCACAAATATAACTGTAAACAAAACCGCATTTCCTGTCCACGGCACGGAAAACGAAAGTGAATACCTGTTCATTCCCTGAAAAACAGCATAGCTTACCGGAAGTCCCGCCACAAAGGAAACCACAGCCGAAATGACTGCATAGCCACCTCCCTCTGCACGCAGCATTTTTTTCATCTGACTGCTTGTCATTCCAATACTCTCCAGCGTTGCAAATTCCAGCGAACGGTTCCATATTTCCGCTGCCATCATATTAATATAATTTAATACTGCTAACAGTGCAATCATAAATCCAATACTGCCGCCAAGCACTTTTACCTGCTGTTCCGAGTTTTTCATCTCCAGATAACGTTCAAGCTTTGAATTAAAAGAAACCTGCTCCTCGTCTGCAAAAACTTCCTTCACCTGCTGTTCCGTTTCATGGGAAAAAGCGTCCTCATATTCCACCTGAATCAGTTCTGTCAACGGTTCTGCCAGAAGCTGTTTCGCATAATTTTCGCTCACAATCAAATCCGGGGAATATCCGCCGGCAAAGTAAGCCGGATTCAGCTGGATATCCCCTGAGGCGGCAATTAAAACAGTATGTTCCTCTGCCGGCTCTTTCCCGTCGGGAAGAAGAAAACGTACCGTCCTTCCTGTCATCTCATCACCTTCTGTAAACATTTTTACTGCCACAGCAGTATTTCCATTTTTAAACTCATCCCAGTCCAGAATATTCCCCAGACTTTCATTTAATATTTGAAACCCCTTTTCATCTATTCCAATAAACCGCGCCGAAAACAAATCATTATTCTGACCTTTTTTGTAACGTTCCATGTCATTTTCATAATTTCCCGGACTGTATCTTGACTGGTACAGCTCTTTGTAATATGCCCCGTAAACTTCCTCCTGATAAGGAATTACCGCCTCTGCAGAAACAACCTTCCTGACAGACTTTACCCCTTTTGTCTTTTCAATCCGTGATATTTTTTCCTCCGTCAGAAGCTGTCTGCGGTCATCATCCAGCATTGTTTCATTTGTAAACCTGATATCACAGTCATATATTTTATTTAAAATCCGCCTGGCATCATTTTCCCGTACCACAACACTGATTGTTATAAAAACAGATATCGCAATTACAAAAGATGCCAGAACAACAAACAGCTGCTTTTTATCCCGGAACATATTCCGAAACGCCATGGAATACACGCCGCTGCACTCACGCTTTCGTTCCTTTTCCTTCCCCCCTGTATACTTAAGTGCTTCTATAATGGAACATTTTCCCGCCATTCTGGCTGGCTTTCTACAGCTTACGAAATTTGTTAATAATGAAAATCCTCCCGCCAGCATAAATACCCAAATTTTTACCGGCACAGCATCTCCAGCCGAAAATGCCGGATTAACAATATTTAATACCCTTGGAATCACAACTCTTGTTACCACAACTGACGCTAAAATTCCAAGTGGTATTCCGGCCGCCGCATTAACCGCCGCCTGGCAGTAAACAATTTTTCTCAGCTGTTTTGAAGTCACACCGACCGTTTTAAGCTGCCCATAATAACGGATATCCTTTGAAATAGAAATATACATTGTATTATAGATAAAAAGATAGCCGCTGAAAAAAATCATAAGCAGCATGATTCCCAGCACCGCCGCCGTTTTACAAAAGTTGGAAATTGTATCATAATCTGCATCAATGATCTGGCTTTTGTTCAGCCCAATGGCATTTTGCATCGCAATAATGTCATCCTTGGAATACAGGGGATTTTTCAGGGTAATCTTTAATGCCCCCTGTGTAAAATCCGTCTGCCTGACGCCCGTTGTTTTATAAAATTCTTCTGATACATATCCCCTTTTCGCTCCGCTGTAATCAGTATACCAGCCACAGAGAATAAACTCCTTTTCCAGTAATTTTTCACTGAAATCCTCATTTAACGTATAATAAGTAACCGGAAGAACCATACCTGTTTTCGGCTTTGAAATCCCCATGTCCCTGAGCGTATTCATTCCCAGCATTATTTCATTTTCCTTCTGCGGGTAATGTCCCTCAAAACTTTCCATTGCAGGAACAGTCTGCTTTTTCCAGCAGATGTCATCCAGCCAGTACAGCCTGACCTTATCCAGCATTTTCTCCTGATACTGCTCCAGAACAGCACATTTCACAGCCACCCCGGCATACTTTACGTTATCCATGGAACGAATTTTTTCTGTCTGCTTTTTATCCGGTTCTGTCAGCTCAATATCATAATCCATTCCTTCCAGCCTAAGCTGCCGCTCGGAAATGGTGTTCCAGTAACTAAAACCAGTCGCCGTAACCCCGGCTATCAGAAATGTCGTAAGAATAATGGCAAAAACCGTAAGGAAATTTCTCTTTTTATTTGCCCGGTAAGTCATCCATGCAATCTCCCGGATAACTTTTTTATTTTTCACTTTAAGCTTCACTATTTTCACCTCCGCAGATTTTACCATCCTCAATGCGCATGATTCTTTCCGCCATCTGGGCAATTTCATCATTATGTGTAATCATAACAATGGTCTGTCCAAACCGCTCCCCGGTGGTTTTTATCAGTCCCAGTACATCCTGGCTTGTCCTGCTGTCAAGATTCCCTGTCGGTTCATCCGCCAGAATAATTGCAGGCTTTGCTGCCAGAGCTCTCGCAAGTGCCACCCTCTGCTGCTGGCCGCCCGACAATTGGTTTGGCATGGCATATTTCTTTTTTTCCAGGCCGAGGATGGCAATAATCTGCTCCACGTAATTTTTATCAGGTGAAATACCATCCAGTTTTACCGGCAGTATAATATTTTCATACACGTTCATAAGTGGAAGCAGATTGTAATTCTGAAATACAAATCCGGTCTTTCTTCTGCGGAATACAGCCAGTTCATCATCTGTCATCTGCGAAATATCCGTTCCATCTACCACTACCTGGCCTGAGGTAGGAACATCCAGACCTCCAAGCATATGCAAAAGCGTAGATTTCCCACTTCCGGAAGTCCCTACAATAGCAAGAAACTCCCCCTTTTCGACAGAAAAACTAATTCCATCCAGCGCCTTTACCCGTATTTCCCCTGTGTCATAGTATTTTTTTAGATTTTTCACTTCCAGTATCTTCATATGTTCCCCTTTCCCTTTAAACATCAGTCCATGTGATTTCGTACTGCTAAAATATAACACAGACTCCTTGCTCAAATCTGTCCAAAAGGTGACTCTTCTGACACATT
>CAYNOE010000116.1:0-1724 GCA_964398745.1 uncultured Lachnobacterium sp. | reverse complement strand
CTGATTTTATTTTGACATACCCTCCCTGTTTTGATAGAATTTCCCTTACCAGAAAAAGTCCGATTCCAAATCCCGGTTCCTGACAGGCATCTTTTGACCTGTAAAATCTCTCAAATACCATTCCCTGTTCTTCTTCCCTGATTCCCATTCCTTTATCCCTGACCTCGATACAGACAAACGATTCATAGACCGTTACACTGATTCTTACTGTGGAATATTCCGGTGAATATTTTATTGCATTTTCCAGAACATTCCCAATCGCTTCCGTTGTCCACCTGTCGTCCGCATAACAAACGGCTTCCGTTTCTTCAAAAAAAATATCTATTTTTTTGTGTAAAGCCGCCACCTCTGACATCTGACATGCCGTACTAATCATTTTTCCCACACTTGTAATCCGGGGATGAACACTGATAATTTCCCTCTCCGCATAAGATGATTTCACCAGTTCCTTCATAAAAAAATCCAGCTTGTCTGACTGCCTGCGGATTTTATCTGCAAGCTGCATAACACTCTGGTCTAAATTCTTTTCCTGCATAAGTCCGGTATAGAGCATTATGTTTGTCAGCGGGGTTCTCACCTGATGTGAAATATCTGAAATCAGGGATTTTATAATATCCCTCTCCTTTTCTGCATTTTTCTGGTGCATTCCCGATATACAGACGAGCCTGTTCAGCCGTTCTGTAACCGCAGCATCCATGGATTCATCAAAAACAGTATCCTGCAGCTCTCCTCCGATTGCCCTGTCCAGCTTTTGCAAAATTCCCTGATATGTCACTTCCATCTGTTTGCAGTAATACAGCCTTGCAAGAATCCATATTACAGCAGAAACTAACAGAAGTAATATAAGAAGTACCATATATCTGTTTATCATAATTTCTCCCATTTGTATCCCTTTCCATAAATCGTTTTGATATAAACCGGTTTGGAAGGGTCGTCCTCCAGCTTGTCACGCAGCCTGCGAATCCCCACTGACAAGGCGTTATCTTCAACATATTCCGTTCCTTCCGGCCAGACAAGCTCCAGCAGATGTTCCCTTGTCAAAATCTGTCCTGCATGAAACACCAGGGGGTACAAAATTCTCTGTTCAGTTCTGCTAAGCTCAATGGTTTTTCCTTCTTTATAAAACTGCATCGTTTCAAAACAGAATCGGAATACTCTGTCCCTGTACTCTGTTTTTGAGTCCGTACAATTTCGTCTGAGAAGCGCCCGCACCCTTGCACGTAAAACCATTAAACTGAATGGCTTTGTAATATAATCATCAGCCCCGTATTCCAGACCTTTTACGATATCCAGTTCCATATCCTTTGCTGTCAGCAGTGCTATCGGAGTCCGGTCAGATTCACGTATCTGCCTGCAAAGTTCCAGTCCGCTTCCATCCGGCAGATTAATATCCAGAATCAGCAGATCAAACTGTTTCTGCCTCAAAACATCCTTTGCTTCTGCAATTGTCCCACATACCACAAACTCAAGATCTTCACTGTTTAACGACATACAGATTCCTTCTGCCAGATCCTCATCATCTTCCAAGATCAAAATAAACCGTTTTTGTAATGTGACTTGTTCTTTTTTTACTCCCGGCATTGTTTACACTTCCTATTCTTTCTATGTTAATCAGATAACAAAAAAGAGATAACTACTGTAAAATACAGTAACTATCTCTTTTAAAGTTAATGCCCAGTTCCGGAATCGAACCAGAGACACGAGGATTTTCAGTCCTCTGCTCT
>CAYNOE010000115.1:0-9208 GCA_964398745.1 uncultured Lachnobacterium sp. | reverse complement strand
AATACAACTATAGATTTTTAATCAAAATTTATGTACAATAATGATGATTTATGAGAAAAAACGAATTCTGGTAACTGTCTGGCATTTTCACAGTTACCGGCATGCACGGTGAAAGGAGAGCATATGTACGCTGACGAAAATGTAATCAAGATTAAACATGAGGTGCTTTATGAGGTTGCCAGGCTGGCGTTTGAAGGAAAGCTCGGGGAAAAGAAAGACAGTCTTCCGTTTGAACTGATTCCGGGACCGACTCCCCAGTTTCGGTGCTGCATTTATAAAGAACGTGAAATTATAAGACAGAGGGTTCTTCTGGCAGAGGGGGAGAGCCTTTATGGGAATGATGAGCAGAATGTAATACAGGTTATCCATTCTGCCTGTGAGGATTGTCCGATTTCCAGTTACACGGTAACGGAAAACTGCCAGAACTGTATCGGAAAGGCATGTATCAACGCATGTAAATTCGGGGCGATTGAAGCCGGACGCCACCGTTCCCACATTGATCCGCAGAAATGTAAGGAATGCGGACGCTGTGCGCAGGCATGTCCGTATAATGCCATCGCACATCTGGTACGTCCGTGCAAGAACAGCTGTCCGGTAGATGCAATTACATATGACGAGAACGGAATTTCCGTTATCGATGAAAGCAAATGTATCCGCTGCGGCAAATGTATTCACAGTTGTCCGTTCGGGGCAATCGGCTCCAAGACTTTTATTGTGGATGTAATTGAAGCACTGAAATCTGACAAAAAGGTTTATGCAATGTGCGCACCGGCGACAGAGGGACAGTTTGGTGCAAATATCACAATGAAGAGCTGGAAAAAAGCCCTGCAGGAAGTCGGATTCAACGGATTTATTGAAGTTGGACTGGGCGGGGATATGACCGCGGCATCCGAAGCGGAGGAATGGGTGGAAGCTTATAAGGCAGGTGAAAAGAAAGTTACCTCCTGCTGTCCAGGCTTTGTAAACATGGTTCGCAAGCATTTTCCGGAGCTTTCCGACAGGATATCCACTACGGTATCCCCGATGTGTGCGGTTTCCCGTCTGATCAAGTCCAAGGATCCGGATGCAGTAACCGTATTTATAGGTCCTTGTATTGCGAAGAAATCCGAGGTTGTGGACCAGCAGATTGAAGGAAATGCGGATTATGTCCTGACCTACAGTGAAATCCGTGCCATCATGCGTGCAAAGAATGTGGAGCTTAAGGCGGGCGATACTTCCTACCAGGAATCCTCCATTTACGGCAAGCGTTTTGGAAACTCCGGCGGTGTAACTGCTGCGGTTGTGGAGAGTATGAAAGAGATGAATGCCGGTATTGAGCCGAAAGTATGCAAGGCAAACGGTGCAGCTGAGTGCAGGAAGTTTTTAATGCTGATGAAGGCAGGGAAGCTTCCGGATGATTTTATTGAAGGAATGGCATGTGAAGGCGGCTGTGTCGGCGGGCCAAGCTCCTTTAATGACATGGTGTCCACGAAGCGTTTCCGCGATGAGCTTTTGGAGAAGGCGGATGACAGGAAGATTCTTGGAAATCTTGAGAACTACCATATGGAAGCATTTTCCATGCACAGGGAATAAAAATTAATATTATGTTATGTAATGCCCCTGAAAAACGGGGCATTACATATTTGGAGGTAGTTATGTTAGAAGTTATGCATGTTACAAAAAAATACCGTAAGGTTATAGCAAACAATGATATCAGCTTTGTGATTCCCGAAGGACAGATTGGAATTCTGTTAGGTCCGAATGGGGCGGGAAAGAGCACGATTATTAAGTGCATCATGGGTTTTCTGAAATACGAAGGGCAGGTCCGGGTGAACGGGCTGTATAATAAATCCATTGAGGCAAAGAAAATCATGGGTTATGTGCCGGAAATCCCGGCCCTTTATCCAAACCTTACGGTGGATGAGCATATGGAGTTTATCGCAAGGGCATATAAGCTTAAGGAATACAGGGAGGACAAGGAAAAACTCCTGATGCGCTTTGACTTATGGGACAAGAGAAAGAAGTTCGGGGATGAGCTTTCCAAGGGAATGCAGCAGAAGCTCAGTATCTGCTGCGGGCTTCTGCCAAAGCCGGGGCTTGTCCTGTTTGATGAGCCGATGATCGGGCTGGATCCGCACGCGATCAAGGAACTGAAGAATGTGCTTTATGAACTGCGTTCAGCGGGCTGCAGTGTGCTTTTAAGCACACATATGATTGACAGTATCGAGGAATTATGGGATACTACATACATTATGAAGCAGGGCTGTGTGGCGGCAGTTGTGGAAAAGGGCAGGATGGGCGGACAGGAAAAAAGCCTTGAGGATATTTTCTTTGAAATAACAGAGGGTGAGGTGTAGTATGGGCTGGGGTTATTATGCGCTTCACACGTTTATTAACAATATTAAAAAGATTTTCAGGAGCACGGTACTGATTGTATTTTTCAGCATCTTTGCGTTCGGCATCGTCTGCGGTCTGGTGGGCGCCGCCATCGGGGAGATTGCAGGGGATGAAACCTCCACGGAGATTTCGTCCGAAGCAGGGGATGACTGGGAAGAAGAGGAAGATTCAAACGACGATGAACAAATGAAGCCAGAGGATGTCACGATGGTGAAAACCTATGTGGAAGCCGGTATTGGTGTTCTGTTTCTGGTGCTGCTTTTAATCGGGATTTATACCGGTTCCAAAAACGGTGCGGATATTTTTATGATGGCTGATGTCAACTTTTTGTTTACTGCCCCGGTAAAGCCGCAGTCGGTTTTGATGTTTCGGTTAAGCTTTCAGATGATTATGAGCGTGTTCGCCTCGGTGTATCTGTTATTCCAGATTCCGACCCTTGTTTCGAATATGGGGTTTACACCCCTTGGCGTGACGGCTGTTTTCGCAGGGTGGATCATGCTGATAATTTACCAGAAGCTGATGACGGTATTTTCCTATACCGTATTTACCACGCACGAAAATCTGAAAAAATATGTGGTTCCGGCAATCTGGACATTTGCGGCAGTTTTGCTTTTTGTACTTGGCATACTGTTTCTGGCAGCAGGAAGGGATCCTTACCGGCTGGTGCAGATGACATTCGCAAGCCGGTGGATGCGCTGCCTGCCAGTGATTGGCTGGCTTAAGGGAATGGTTCTCTGCGCGGTAAACGGACAGACGGTACCGTTTCTTGTTTATTTGTTTTTGCTGGCAGTTACAATGGTTCTTCTGGTCTTTTTTATCTGGCATTTGAAAGCGGATTTTTACGAGGATGCGCTTTCCAGGGCTGGAAAAACCGCCGAGATCGTGAACGCGGTGCAGGAAGGCCGGATGGTAAAAAAAGAGCATTCCAAACGTGTCAGGCGGGAGGGAAACCTTACCGGATGGGGCGCGCAGGTGTTTTTTACCAAGGAGGTATACAACAGAAGGCGGATGGCAAGGTTCGGGTTTTTCACGAATACCATGCTGCTTTATCTTGCAGTCGGCCTGTTCCTGTCTTTTTTTATGGTGCAGGTCTGGAATATTAAGAATTTTTTTGTGACAGGACTTATTTTCCTTCTGATTTTGTTTTTTAGGAACATGGGTAATCCGGTTGAGCAGGAGACATCTAACAACTGGCTGTTTCTGGTGCCGGACAGCCCGTACAAAAAAGTGTTTTATGCGATGATGTCCGGTACATACAGCTGTGCCCTTGACTTACTTCCAGGAATTCTGCTTGCAGCAGTCTGGTCCGGAGAGAAGCCGTATATGTTTCTGCTCTGGTATGTTACGCTGGTTCTGGCGGACTTTATGCTCTCGTCTGTCGGACTGCTTCTGGAAGTGCTGCTTCCGACCACGGCATTGGAGACAGTAAAGGCGGCAATCCAGTTGTGTCTGCGGCTGTTTTTGCTCTTATTTTTGTTCCTTCCAATGGTGGGAGGTTTTTTCTTCGGAGGGCAGGCCGTTGCACTTATGCTGACAGATGTTATCGCCCTTGTACTGGGCATTGCGGCTTTTTCAGTCTATCCGGCGCTTTTGCACGGCGGCAGAAAATAGTAAATTTGTACAATACAAAACAGGGCGCAAAGAGGTTAAAATAATAATATAAAAAAATCTTTATGAGGTGAGAGATGAGTGATCAGATTATTCTTCGGTGTGAAGATTCCATGGAAGGGATTTTTTCGGCAATCCATGATGCATTTGAATTCAGAAAAGCGATGGAAAAGCCGCATGCCAGCAGTATTACCATAGTAGTTGGGGATGAAAGCAGTACATCCGGTGAAGAGCAGAAGGTGACAACGGAAGCGTATAAGGTGGAGGAGCTTGTCAGCGCTATTCAGTCAAAGCTTGGTTTTTCGGTCTATGATTCGATTCTCCGGGTGCTGTGCCATTATGACGGGGAACGCGCCAGCGTTGCATTCCGGTATCTGGTACGTGCATTTGCAAAAGGCAGCGGGATTCCACGCGAAAACGATCCCCTTATGCTTAAGGTTGTGGAAATGTCCCACCGGGTGGAAAATGAGCTGCAGAGACTGTACGGTTTTTTAAACTTCCGGAAATACAGGGAGATTCTCCTGGCGGAAATTGAGCCAAAATGTAATCTCATTCCGTTAATTATGGATCATTTTGCGGATCGTTTTACAAATGAGGATTTTATTATTTTTGATGTCAACCGTAAAAGCATGATATTACATGAGTCTTTCCTTCCATGCGTGGTTTTTTCAGGAATGGATCTTCCGACCGTGGAGGAAGGTGATAATTATTACCAGAATTTATGGGATAAATGTTCTACATCAGCGGAGATGAAGGCAAGGAATAACCAGCAGGCGGGCAGGAGTCTGCCAAGCTGGTACAGGATTTATATGCCGGGAAGATAGGGAGGATACATATTGTGGAACTCTGGGATATATATGACAAAAATAAAGTGCGCACTGGACGGACGATGGAAAAGGACAGTTTTACACTGGCGGATGATGAATACCATCTGACCGTGCTTGGCGTGATTATGCGCCCGGATAAGCGTTTTCTGATTACGAAGCGTGTCATGACAAAGGCATGGGCGCCCGGATGGTGGGAGGTGTCCGGCGGCGCAGCACAGGCAGGGGAAGAATCCGAAGAAGCCGTAAGGCGTGAAGTAAAAGAAGAGACCGGACTGGATGTAAAAGGAGCCGAGGGAGGTTATATGTTTAGCTACCACAGGGAAAACCCCGGCGAGGGGGACAATTATTTTGTGGATATCTACCGTTATGTCATGGACGTGGAGGAAAGCGACATAAAGCTCCAGACAGAGGAAACGGACGGATGCAGGTTTGCCACGGCAGAGGAAATTGCGGAACTGGCAGCGCAGGGGATTTTTCTTCATTATGACAGTATTAAAAAGGTTTTTATGTAGGGGATAAACAAAAAGATGCCGCAGATGCGGCATCTTTTGCCGTACATAAATGTACGTCTGGTTAATCGTTGTATCCAATATCTTAATCTAATATAAAAAGAAAAAGGTACATAGAAACTAGATTATTTGCTACTGAACGACAGAAACGTTAATAGCCTGAGGACCTTTTGCACCATCTGTAATTTCAAATTCTACAGATGCACCCTCTTCCAGGGACTTAAAACCTTCCATGTTAAGTCCTGAATAATGTACGAATACATCATGTCCGTCCTCTGCAGTGATGAATCCGTATCCCTTCTGGTTGTTAAACCATTTAACTGTACCTTTGTTCATCGAAAGTACCTCCAATATATTTGTGTTGCGCAGTCCAGGCCGGTAAAACCGGTAAACGCTAAGCAACTATATACAGAGTAGCATAACCGGCGCAAAAAGTAAAGTGAAATTTAAAGTTCTGTATAAGTAATTTCGTGCTGCTTTAAAAATTGTGCCGCCAGACGGTCCCATTCATGGTCAAGTGTTTTGTCTGTGGAAAAAATCCGGTAGGAAACACCGGTGGTCAATGAGAGCCTGCCATTCTGGAAATGGATGTTTAAAAACATGCCGGATACATCATTTTCGGTGAAACTGCTGCCGGTTTTTGCCAGTGTACGGCTTAAGTTTTCCGGGGAGAGCAGAAGTACAAACCGGAAAGAAACGGGCGTCCGTTTGCCTTTTATTAAGTTAAAGCAACTGTTTCGCAGCATTCCGTAAGGAAGAAAGGAAAGTCCTGCAAGTCCCAGTTCTTCCATTTCCCCATTGCTGTAGAAACCATCTGAAATCCTGCCGTTTACTGTATAGGTGGCGGCAACTGTAATAGTGCCCTCCTGCAATAGGAAATGGTCAAAGATTTCGGAGCGCAGAAACTTGTTCATAAAGTCTTTTACATCTGTTAATTCAAGTGAAAGCATGTTTTCTCCTGTCCGCAAAAAATTTGTTGTATTCTATTCCAGTTTACATCATTCTGTCCGGAAAATCCAGCTCTTTGCCCATTCTGTACAGGCGGATGCATGAAAAAATATAAATAATATAAAATATGTAATATACCTCTTTTCAAAATGATGAAATGGTGGTAACATAGCAACGTAGTTATTGAAACTACTTTAAGCAGAGTTTAGGAATATCTCCTGCAAAACAGGATATTACGTATTAGAAAGAGGATGGTTATGTACAAAATTGTGATTGACAGTTGCGGAGAGCTGACGGATGAGATGAAGGAGGACGGTCATTACTGTACGATACCGCTGGAACTGGAAGTGGGCGGTTACCGGATTACAGATGATGAAAGCTTTGACCAGAAGGATTTTCTGCAGAGGGTGAAAAAAAGCAGAACCAGTCCAAAGTCATCCTGTCCGTCCCCGGAATGCTATATGAGGGCTTATGAGGGGGAGGCGGAGCATGTTTATGTGGTGACGCTTTCACAGAAGCTAAGCGGTTCCTACAACAGTGCAGTGCTCGGGGCACGGCTCTATAAGGAAGAACATAAGGATAACAAGCAGATTCATATATTTGATTCCTGTTCGGCTTCCATAGGGGAGACACTGGCAGGACTACGTATACAGGAGCTTGAAAAAGCAGGGGAATGTTTTGAGGCTGTTGTTGAAAAGGCTAAGGCTTACATTGCTGAAATGAATACCTTCTTTGTTCTTGAAACCCTGGAAACCCTGCGGAAAGCGGGCAGGCTCAGCAATATAAAGGCACTGGTGGCAAGTACGTTAAACATTAAGCCGGTCATGGGCTCCACGGATGAGGGAACCATCCAGCAGCTTGGACAGGCGAGGGGAATGAAGAAAGCGCTTTCCAAAATGGTGGATGATATGCTTGCAGTCACCAAATACTGTGAAGAGCGTATCCTTGCCATTTCCCACTGTAACTGTCCGGAACGTGCGCAGTATGTCAGGGAGCTGGTTGAGAAGACAGCGAAATTTAAAAAGATTCTGGTGGTGGATACGGCAGGCGTATCCAGCATGTATGCCAATGAAGGCGGAGTAATTCTTGCAGTATAGGGTTAAAGTTACAGGGAGGGACTTTTGTCTCTCCCTGTACAATTTTTGATTAAATGCCAGTGTGATTTATTGATGTTGCTCTGGCAGCTGTGGTACAAATGACGCTGACAGAAAAAGCGGCGGTTTTCTGGCTGAAAGAGAAGGATTTTGAAGAAATGTACAGTTATGAAGAAATTATAAGAATATTTGAAAACAGCAGACGCTTTGGAAAGAAGCCCGGCGTGGAAGTAAGTAAAATTATGCTGGAGAAGCTTGGGCATCCGGAGGCAGGTTTATCTTATATCCATGTGGCGGGGACAAATGGAAAAGGCTCTGTCTGTGCCTTCTTGAACAGTGTTTTTATTCAGGCGGGGCTTCGCACAGGCTGTTTTACTTCTCCGCATCTGACGGATTTTCGCGAGCGGATTACAGTGGACGGAAAAATGATTGAAAGGGAAGCAGTGGAGCGGATCGGAAACCGGCTGCTTTCTGTTTCCTTTGGCGTAAGTCCGACGATGTTTGACTATTGTCTGATGCTTGCAGTGCTTTATTTTAAAGAGAGGCAGTGCGATGCTGTCATTATGGAAACCGGACTGGGAGGCAGACTGGATTCCACGAATGCGCTGGGCAGACCGGTGATTTCCGTGATTACAAAAATTGGGTATGACCATATGGCGGCGCTTGGCAGTACGCTTGCGGAAATTGCGGGGGAAAAAGCAGGAATCTTAAAGCCCGGAGTGCCTGCCGTATTTGCTCCGCAGGAAGCCGGAGTTCTTGCAGTCTTACAGCAGGCGCAGAGGAAATGTAATCCGGTATCGAATGAACAGCGTTCAGATTATGAAATTTATGCAGGTTCAGAGGATATAAACCAGGTAAGGGATATGCAGCCAGGGCTGCCCGGAGTATACCAGTATGAAAATGCGGCAGCAGCCATGCTTGCCGCCAGAGAGTATTTTAAAAGATGCAAAGCTTATCTGTCCGGCAAAAGTCCGGCAGATGAGGAACATATTATGCGCTGTATCCGTGACGGAATCCATATGGCATACTGGCCGGGGCGCATGGAGCTTTTAAGTGAACAGCCGTTTCTTCTGGTGGACGGGGCGCACAACAGCAGCGGGGTTTATGCACTGAAAAAAAGTCTTGAAGCCATGTATCCCGGTGAAAAGTTCCACTTTATTATGGGGGTTATGGCGGATAAGGATTATGAGGAAATGATAGAAATACTGTTCCCGCTTGCCCTTGACTTTTTGACCGTAACGCCGGAAAGTGAACGTGCGCTGCAGGGAAAGCAGCTTGCAGAACGAATCCGTGCACACGGGATTTTCGCAAAAAACATTGAAGAGACTGACAAAGTACCGGCGTTTCTTTCCATGGAAAAAACAGTGGCTTTTGGATCGCTGTATTTTATTGGGGAGTTAAAGAAACTGAAATTATTCTAGTGTACTGTATCACTGACATTCAGGCAAACCAGCTTGTCTATTTGTCTGTATGCTGCGTTGGATTTTCTAGACGTAGCCACCGCTACGCCGTCGAAAATCCGCCTTGCATACAAACAAATATTCTGCGCTGTTTTACCAGAAGTCAATGAGACAGCACACTAGGGACAAAACGGAATTCCTGCACACTGACATCCCGGTATTTAAGGTTATGCCGGATAAAAAGTATCTGTACAAGGAGTAGATAGAATCTGTGGATTCCATGGCCGACATGGAAAGCACGAGCAGGAACAGTATTTTAACGGTCGAAGCTGGGAATATGGAAAAATATGCATAAAAGTATTTATTAAGCCTGCCAATTATGTACTTGTCATTGTATAATAAGTTTGTCGTATGAGATCACTTCTTTCGTATATTTTTGTGTGCAA
>CAYNOE010000114.1:0-9213 GCA_964398745.1 uncultured Lachnobacterium sp. | reverse complement strand
GGTCGAGGGCTTAATCAGTGGATGCTTTCCCGCAGTGGCCTGTATGGAATTTTGAAGGCATGGTAAAGCTATGGCTTCGGCTATATTCCTCGATAGCTCAATGGTAGAGCACTCGGCTGTTAACCGAGTTGTTGTAGGTTCGAGCCCTACTCGGGGAGTTTTGGTGACTTAGCCAAGTGGTAAGGCGTGGGACTGCAACTCCCTGATCGCCGGTTCAAATCCGGCAGTCACCTTTTATGATATATAGACCACAATTTCTGGAAGATTAGGAATTGTGGTCTTTAAAATTATATAGATTTGAAAGTAGATGCTATTGTGGAAGAGATTCATGACAGAGTAACGCTCGAAGATAATGGAGTGAGGGAACAAAAATGGAATTTGAAAATGATTTTGTAATGAGACAGATCCGCGATATGGTGCGAATGCTTGCAAAAGTTCTTTTTGGGAAAAGCACAACAACCTATGAATATCATGAGGAAGGAAGATTTACGGAAGCAGATGATTTATATGCAAACCTTATCCGTATGGCAGATAGAGGTAAAATTAACGAAGCAGAAAATCTCCTTTCGGATGAGCTGGAGAAGGACGCGGATGGGAATTATGAAGTAGCGATTGGATTTTATGACTATCTGAATACGTTGTCGGATTCATTTCTGGAAAAGCATAATTTTTCAAGAGAGGAAGTAAAAGAAGGGGTACAGACTCTGGCAGACAAAAAAGGCCTTGGTGTTCTTGGGACAGATCTGGGTGGATTTCAGAATTTGTTTCTAAATTTTATAAACAGTTTAAGATGGAGACATATTATGTTCACATTCTTTTGATATTATAACAATATGAAGAAGTTGTGTATTGGAAATTCTTCTAAATTTATGTTAAATAGGCGCATGGCAGATGCTGTGTGTGTATTTTTATAGGAACTGTTGCATTTTAACGGAGAAGGTATACTTTACGAGCAGGATAATTTTGCAGGGCAGGATTATTACATAAGTTGGGGTGCTGTCAGTTCCGCCTAAAAATAATCTGCAGAGGCAGTTTTTATAGTAAAGTCACTGGTTTTTTAAAAATCAGTGATTTTTTTTGTAACAATATACTGCATAAGTAAAAAAATTTTGATTTGATGCAACAAAATGCTTTTTATGTAACACTGTAAGTATAGAAGCGCTGAAAAAGGAGTTTATGTTTCTGGTAAATGAAATCGGAATGGAAGGATTTATGGAAGAACGTTTATTGGTAAAAAGAGCAAAACGCGGGGATGTGGATGCGTTTGCAAAGTTATATGAAAAAATTTATAAGAAGCTGTATGCGTTTGCCCTATATACGTTGAAACGGCCGGAAGATGCGGAAGATGTGGTAAGTGCGGCTGTGATGGATGCTTTTGAGACGATTGGAAAGCTTAAAAAAGATGAAGCTTTTTCTGGCTGGATCTTCCGTATTGTTGCGAATAAATGTAACCAGAAAATGAGGGAGTATTATAAGCAGGGTGAGGAGCTGACAGAGGAACTCATGGAAATGGCAGGAGAAACTGAAAGCTGTTGGGATGATACGAAAGAGGAAAACCTGGAAGTCAGGCAGACATTTTTTGAATTATCAGAGGAAGAAAGAAGAATTATTGGGATGCATGTTTTTTTCGGGTATAAAACAAGGGAGATTGCAGATGTACTTGGTATGAATGAAAATACAGTGCGTTCCAAGGAAAGCAGGGCTTTGAAGCGGATGGAAAGCAGGCTGCGTGGTCTGTCATTAATCTGAGAATAGTTGAGGGTGAGTATATGGGTGAGTGGAATCAGAATGAAATGGATGAAATTATGAGGAAAATTGAAAATTCTGCCAGGGATTTGGAGGTACCGGAATCCCTGGAGCCGGAAAATATCAAAAATAAATTAAAAGAGAATCAGAAGAGGAGGAGATTTATTATGAAAAGATTCTCAGGGATTGCGGTGGCAGCAGCGATGGCCGTGATTTTGGGCGGTACAGGCATTTATGGGAAAATGATGCTGGATTCTTCCAACCGGAATATGATAGCAGCAGAAGATGCAGCAGGAAGTAAACAGATGTCCCAAAAGGCAGATCAGGCGGAAAAAAGTGTTCCTGTTTACAAGAAGAAACATGTTGGAAGCTTCAAACTGGCGGATGATTATGATGAGGTATATAATTCAGTGTCAGCTCTGGTAATGAGAAATAAGGAGAAATATTATCCGGCTGAAGCCGAAGACGGTGGAGTAATGGATCTGTATAAAGCTGAAGAAGACATGTCTGCTGGAGCACCCGAGTATCAAAACAATTATGAAGAGGAAAAAAAATACAGTTATACAGGGGAGAATACTTCTGGTTATTCCACAACTAATACTCAGGTTGAGGGTGTCGATGAGAGTGATTTCATTAAAAATGATGGAAACTATCTGTACCTGCAGTCAGAGGATGGGATTCATATTGTGGATATCCGGAAAAATAAGATGAAGGATGCTGCGATAGTAAAGCCGGATATGGATGCAGGGGATGTGATTTCTGATATTTACCTGGATAAGGACAGACTTTTCGTAATTCTGGAGAAGCGGGAAGTGGAGCTGGAACAAAAAAAAGCCGACAGTGAAGATAAAGCCAAAAAGGAAGATTTGGATGAAGGATATTTTGTGGATGATGTTTATTATTCAAATGACAAAATATGCATGGAGCTGCTTACTTATGATATTTCTGACCGGAATCATGCAAAGCTGCTCGGAACAGTAAAGCAGGATGGTTCATATTATGATTCCCGTAAGGTGGGTGATTATATTTATCTTTTTTCCCAGAAATGGATGAATATGAGAGAGACACTGGTAGTTGATGATCTCGTTCCATGTGTAAATGGAAGAAAGATCAGGTCGGATTGTATCTATACACAGAAAAATGCTTCTGGTGAGATTGTCATCTCTTCCGTAAATGTGGCAGAGCCTGACAAGACAGTTGATGAAATGGTTCTGATGAGTAACAATGGAAATTTTTATGTAAGCACGGGGGCGATTTATCTTTATCAGGAAGATTATCAGTGGAATGAAAAAAAGGATGAAGGAATCAGCTATACGGATATTACAAAATTTACTTATCGGGATGGAATAATGAATGGTGCTGCGGCAGGCAGTGTACGCGGGACGATTCAGGATGTGTTTGCCATTTCAGAGGGCAGCAATGGGATTCTGAGAGTGCTGACAACGGAATGGGGAACAGAGTCCAAAAACCGGTTGTATCTGCTGGATGGTGATTTGAAGGAAAAGGGCTCTCTTAAAAATATCGCTGCCGGCGAAGAAGTCTATGCGGCAAGATATATCGGAAATATTGCATATTTTATTACTTACCATAATACTGATCCGCTTTTTGCGGTAAATATTTCAGATCCGGAAAAACCGGAAATGCTGGGAAAGGTAAAGGTCAGTGGATTTTCGGATTATCTGCATCCGTATGGGGAAAATCTTCTGCTTGGTATTGGATATGAAACTGATCCAAAAACCAGTGAACGTCTCGGAGTGAAGCTTGTGATGTTTGATATTTCCAATCCGACGAAGCTTAAGGTAAAGGATTCGGTGACGATTAAAGGGGATTACTGTAACGCTGCTTCTGATTATAAGTGCGCACTTGTGGATAACGAAAAAAATCTGATTGGGTTTGAGGTTTCTGACTGGGATGAAGATAACAAAATGGATTACAAGCTTTATTCCTGGAATGGAAAGAAGTTTGAAAAGCAGCTTTCCGTGAATCTGGGTTCAGGTTATGATATTAATGAAAGCATGATTCGTGGGCTTTATGCAGGCAGCCGGTTTTATCTGGTCGATTCTGAAACTGGGGATTTTAGGATTCAGTCTTATGATATGAAGAATGAGTTCAAGAAAATTGACACATTTACAACAAAATAGACAAAAATAGGTAGTTAATTAGAATGAGGAAAACAGACAGGCGGCTTTATTTTAAAGTTCGCCTGTTTGTTTTATTTACAATAAAATTAATAAAACGAAAATTTTCTAAAAATATGTTTGTGCATGGAATTTTTGTATGTTAAAATGAAAGGACAAGAAATACCATCTTAATAGGAGGAGTAAGTTATGATTCAGGTGGAACATATCGTAAAGGAATTTGTCTCGCCGAAAAAGTACCCCGGGTTAAAAGGAGCCATAAAGGGGCTTTTTTCCACGGAAAAGGTACACAAGCTGGCAGTGGACGATATTTCCTTCACCATTGACGAAGGAGAAATTGTTGGATATATCGGAAGTAACGGTGCAGGAAAATCCACGACAATTAAGATGATGACAGGGATTCTGACGCCGACAAAGGGCAAATGCACGATAAACGGCGTTGATCCAAATAAAAACCGTATGGTCAATGCGAAAAATATTGGGGTTGTATTCGGACAGAGGACACAGCTCTGGTGGGATCTGCCGCTTTCAGAGTCCTATACGATTTTAAAGGAAATATATGATGTGCCGGACGCAGATTATAAGGAAAGAATGGATTTTTTGAATGAAGTACTGGATCTGCCGGATTTTTTTGACAAACCGGTGCGGACGCTTTCCCTTGGACAGCGTATGCGTGCAGATCTTGGCGCCGCACTTATCCACAATCCGAAGGTACTTTATCTGGATGAACCAACTATCGGGCTGGATTTGGTGGTAAAAGACAAAATTCGCGAGGCTATCCGTGTCATCAATGAGAAATACCAGACCACAGTTATTTTGACAACGCATGATATCGGGGATATTGAGGAGCTTTGCAGCCGTATTATTGTGATTGATGAGGGAAAAAAGATTTATGATGGCGGACTGGCAGAGTTAAAAGAAACTTACGGTACAAGGCGCAGGGTGATGATGGAAGTGCGCAGTGTGCAGCAGTCAAAGGAACTGGACTGGTCAGGAATTCTTGGAAAAAACGAAGAACTTTTTTCCGTAGAAGCAGATGAGGAAAACAATCAGATTGCCATTACCTTTGATAAAAATGACCTGCAGGTGTCAGACGTGATTTCTGTAGCGATGGCTGCAACCGAGGTTCGGGATATTAAGATTCAGGAAACAGAGCTTTCAGAGATTGTCAAGGCAATTTATCAGCATGGGCTGTAGAAGGGGGGATATTATGAGAAAATTTTTCAGAACATATCTTCCTTTCACTTCCAATGCATTAAAACAGAATATGGCGTATAAGGGTGCGTTTTACCTGAATATGTTCTGTAGTATTTTTGCGGCATTTATTAATTATTATTTGTGGATGGCAATTTACGGCAGTGCAGAACGTGAAGTTCTTGCAGGTTTAAGTAAAAATGAGATGGTTGTCTATGTGTTTATGAGTTATATTGTGTCAACTTCTGCAATGGTTTCCATGTCACGAAAGGTAGGAAAGGATGTACAGAAGGGTGATATTGCGATGACGCTGATTAAACCTATGGACTATAGAACTAGTCTAATAGCCGAGGCGTCGGGAACGATGGTTTACCGTTTTCTTATGCCGTCTGTGTTTGTCTGGGTGGGGCTGGAAATTTATAAGGTAAAGGCACTCGGTCTGTCTGTGACGCCGATTGGAAATATTTTACTGTTTCTGTTAAGCACATTTTTAAGTTTCATGATTTATGCACTGTTTGAGTTCTGTTTTGGAATGATTGCTTTTTTTACAACGTATATTTTTGGGCTGGAGATGGCAAAAACAGCAGTATTGTCGTTTTTGACGGGACAACTAATCCCGCTTGCGTTTTTTCCGCAGTCAGTTCAGAGGCTGTTTGATCTTCTGCCGTTTTCCTCCATGTTGTATGCACCGGTGATGATTTACCTTGGCAAATATACGGGCAGTACGCTGATGTTTGTGCTGGCAAGGCAGGCGGTCTGGGTGGTGTTACTCTATCTACTGGGAAGCGTAATCTGGCGGAAGGTGACGAAGCGCCTGATTGTGTTGGGAGGTTGATAATATGGGAAAATTTAAAAGATACGGCAGGCTTTACAAAGTGCTGGTATCGCAGTTTTTGAAAACAATTATGCAGTCCAAAGTGGATTTTTTCATCGGTCTGCTCGGATTTTTCTTTACGCAGGTAATGGGAATTGTGTTTTTATATCTGGTGTTTGCGCAGATTCCTGATCTGCAGGGATGGACGCTGGACCAGTTAATTTTTATCTACGGCTTTGCGCAGATTCCGCGTGGAATCGATCATCTTCTTACGGATAACCTCTGGATGGTGGCGTACTGGCTGGTTATTGACGGTGACTTTGACCGTTATATGCTGCGTCCAATGAATGTCTTTTTTCAGGTCATCTGTGAGAAGCTGCAGCCTGACGCGCTTGGGGAGCTTTTGGTGGGAACGATTCTGGTCGTGATTTCACTAAACAAAGGCATTCTCGTTGTGGATATTATGCACGTTCTTTTGTTTTTTGTGTCGATTTTTGCGGGGGCGTTAATTTATACGTCCGTAAAACTGTTCTTTTCGGCAATTGCTTTCTGGGTAAAGCAGAGCGGATCATTTTTGCAGGTGGCTTATGAGATGGCAAACTTCGCGAAATATCCTACAGAGATTTACAGCAGGGCTGTACATTTTATTATTACATGGGTGATTCCGTTTGCATTTGTAGCGTATCTGCCGGCAAGCTATTTCCTGAAAAGGGGAAGCGCGCTTTCCACGATCGGGGTGGAGTGTGTAATTGCAGTCATGTTCTTTGTAGTTGCCTATGCGTTTTTTATGTATGGGACAAGGAGATATGAGAGTGCGGGGAATTAGTGGAAATAAAAAGACAGGAATTTGAGAAAGAGGTGTGACAATGGTACTTTCATTGCAGGGTTGCATGGCAGCAGGCAAAACAACAGCTGTAAGATATCTGCAGACCCATGCGCCATATGTTAATATCAGTTATGAAATAAATACAGATATTGTTGAAGAAATAAAGAGGCGGCAGTTAGATAAAGACAAGTATGAAGATTATCTGGAAATCCAGAAATTGTGGCTTCACAAAGAAGTGGTGCGCTACAATAAGACCAAGGATTTTAAATGCAGTGTTATGGATTTTGGAGCAGAGGAAATTGAGTTTTATACCCTGAATTATCCAGCTACAATCGGAGAGCACTGGGAGATTGAATCCGCGCTGCATGACGAACTGGAAGAGGTAAGAAAATGCATGCCTGAAAGGATCTTATTTCTGGATGCGTCAGATGAAGTGCTGACCAGGCACAAAGAATCCGACACAACCCGTTCCAGAAACTTTTTTGAACATTACCTGAAATATTTGTTGCCATTAAAAAGACAGTGGTTTATAGGGAACGAAAATGTTGATGTGTTATATGTTGACGATTTAAATCCTGATGAGACTGGCGAAAAAGTAAAGGAATGGGTAGATTTCTTATTACGCACTGCGGTATGAACAGCGTTTCCGAAAGTCTGTATAAAAAATCGCATAGAACTGGAATTATAAGAAACTGGTTAAGACAAATTATGATTAAATGTTCATGCATGGTAAAGATGCAGAAACTTAAAAGCGGATCGTTCTGATCCGCTTTCATTAAAGAATATCTTATAAGAAACTATCTTGGATAGCAGTAGCAAACAGAGTAAACTGTTACGGAATGGTTTGTTGCGCCGACATGAATCTGGTCTAACAGGCCGTTAAAATCAGAAGCTCCGAAGGCTTTTACGCAGTTATCATAAGAATATTTGACAAAATAATGGCCATTGGCTGTACCATTGTCGCTTTTATCAACTTTTTCCCATTTTTTCGGACTATAACTTTGCAGAATAAATTCTACTTCGTTTTCAGTTCCGCTGTATTCTATATAGAAATATCCGCCAGGTGTAATATCGCTGCCTGCAAAAGAACCGCCGTTCTTTGTTGTTTCTATGGATACGGCCTGCTTCCAGTTGGAAGCGGATGCTCCGGTTTCACTCCAGAATAAGGATTTATACGGATCTCCGCTATTACCATAGGCATTTATAGTGGCGTCAGCAATTCCGCCATATACGAATGTTAAAGTATTGCGGTCAAACAGACCATAGTTTTCCTGTCCCACGCCAAACCGGTTGTTGTCCCAGAGCAGGCATGGGATGCCATAGCTGTTGGCAAGACTGGCATATGCTGCGGCAAACTGTTCCCTGTCATAGGTGTTGTTCGCATTGGTTGCACCAAATTCACCTATTACAACTGGAATTCCCTTGTCAAGGAAATAATTTTTATATCTTGCAAAAATGCCTTTCAGTTCATTGTATAAACTGTCTGACCACTGTGTCACACGTTCTTCGTATGCGAATGAGAAAGGTACATAGGCATGGATGGAAACTGCTACCATATCATCATAGGAAGGTTTTTCGAAACCGGCAAGCTTCGGTTCATCAGAGGATGCGCAGTAGGTAGGAAGCAGCACGAGTCTGCGTTTATTATTTCCGTCAGTACTGCGGATTGCTGCAAGTGCTGTTTCATTATACTCGTTCACACACGCATATAATGCACTGTTTCCGCCCCAGTCTTCACCCTGGCGTGGCTCGTTGTTTACTTCAAAAATCAGTTTGTCATCATAACCTTTGAAATAATTGGCAATCTGTATCCAGATATTCCACAGTTCATCCTTTACCTGCTGTTTTTGCCAGTCTTCCGTGCTGACTTTCGTCTGCAGGTCATTGTGGTGGACATTTAAAATGACATACATACCATTGTTAATTCCATAATTCACAACTTCCTTGACTCGTTTCATATAGTTTTCGTCAATGGTGTGACTGCTGGTATCTGTGTAGTGGTCGTCCCAGCGTACCGGAATACGGAGGGAGGTAAAACCTCTTTCACGGATTTTATCAATCATTGCTTTGGTTGTTTTGGGATTTTCCCAGTAAGTTTCGTCAATCTCGGATTCCAGAGAGTTTCCGAGGTTCCAGCCTGCTTTCATATCTCTTGTAATGGTCCATGCATCACGCATTTCTGCATGTACTTCGGTTTTTGGAAGTACCAGACCGGTTACGGTGAGACAGAGTGCCATGGCAGCGGCAGCCAGCCGTTTTACTCCTTTTTTGTAGTTACTTAATTTTGACTTCATTGGTCATACTCCTTTCAATCTGGCAGTCTGACAGGAATCTGTCCGGCTGTGGGTGTTTTTCAATTTCATTATTAAGCTAAAAAATAAGATAACCTCCTTCCGTTTTCATATGATTTGCTTAATAATGAGAATATAACATAATTTATTTTAATTAAATATGGGAAATTTTACGAAAGATAAGGAAAGGAGAAAAGATGAATA
>CAYNOE010000113.1:2922-9247 GCA_964398745.1 uncultured Lachnobacterium sp. | reverse complement strand
TCCGTATTGTTGTAAGTGTCGCCGTAGCCGTTTCCTGCCATAATGTCGGCGAGTTTAGAAAGCGGTAAAATCGCCTCCTGTTCGCTGCCTTCACCTATCTCCGCCAATGTGGGGCCTGTTGTTATGCCGCCCTCGGCTAATGCCGGGATACGCCCCAATGAGACGAGCGGTATTGCCGGGATTGCGGGGATGCCGAGCCACGTCCAGCTCTTCGACACCGTGCTTGTAAGGGCGTTTATTGCTTTTACTATAAAGTTAATCATCGCCTCGAAGCCGCCGATTATACTGTTAAGAAAAGCTATGGGAATATTTGCAAGGGATTTCCACGCACCCTCCCAATTGCCCTTGAATACGTTACCTAAAAACTCGACTATGTATTTGAGGAAGTTTACCACATAGGACAGCGGCCCTTCTACGAAGAAGTTTATTATTTCTCCGACCATTCCAAACGACTGCCCGAGGCTTTCTGTAATCATACTTGCCACCCATTGAATTATGGGGACAAGGGCGTTTAAAATAGGAGCTAACACGTCCGTCAAAAGCATTGTTACCGGCTCTAATACCGTGTTGAGAATATCTACCAGCGGATTGAGAATGCTTGTAACGATATCAAGTATCGGCATTAATAGGTTTAAAATTGCCTCAAGCGAAGGTGTTAACGATAAAAGCAACTTTGCCGCCGCTTTTAGTACGCCGTTTACGAAAGGGGTTACCGCTGCTATTATTTTGCTTACCAATTTTAAAATTGGCGTAATCGCAACGATAATCGAACCGAGAGCTTCAAGTATTCCGTCCAGCAGTTCACAAACGCTCGGGAGCAATTCGCTTAATATCGGCATAACTGTGCCGACCGCTTTTATTAAAGTACCAAACACGGGAATTAGACCTTTCATTGTTGCCCCGATACTCGGGAGAAGATTGGTCATCTCATCGAAGAACTCCATAATTTGGGGTTCAAGCGCTACCTTCATTTGGTTTTTTAATATCTGCCATTTTTCCGCAAAGTCCCACGTTTCTTCTGAAACGCCGAGGATTGTTTCTCCGTTGGCTTGAAGTGCTGCGGTTAAGTCCTCTATATTTAAAGTCCCATCTCTGATGGCGTATGCCATGGTTGTGGCTGATTTTGAACCGAATATTTCGGTCGCCATTGCTATAGCTTCCGTCTCGGTCTCCGCCATGCATATTGCTTTGTAGTAAATCTCCAACCCTTCAGCGGCATCTATCCCGGCTTTTGAAAGCGTTGTAGTGGCTATCGTCATACCGCTAAATATTTTCGATACGTCGTAGCCGTGCTTTTCGATATTGCCGATTAGAGCCGCCGCCGAGTCGAAGTCGTATCCCAGCTCTTTTAATTGGGCTGAGTATGTTTTAAGGCTGTCTGTGATACTTGAAAATTCTGCCCCGGTGGACTGCGAAACTTTAAATATGTAGTCCATCTTTTCGGGCATATCTTCAGCCGCTATATTCCAAGCGTTAAACGCTTCCGCTGAACTTGAAACGACATCCTCTAATCCATCCCCGAGCAACGCTTCGACTTGGATGGCTTGCTTTGATAACTTTTCCAACACCTCGCCCGAAACTCCGAGCAAGGTGTTGTAGTTAGCTATGGCGGTTGAAGCCTTGTCCATATCGGTAGGAAGCGAAGCGAAAACATTACGCATCGATCCCTTTAATTCTTCTAAGGCTTCCCCTGTTGCACCTGTACCGATTCTTATCTTATCGTAGGCGTCGTCAAATTCTTGAGCCACATTATAAGCGGCTTTACCGACTGCGATTGCTGTTGAAATAGCAATTTCCGCAACGATAAGTAAACCTTTACCGACCGCTCCAGCGACCTTGCTTGTCTTTGCGAGTTCGTTTTGAGCTGTCCCCATTGACTTGTTGAACGATTTTTGAACCTTGCCCGAAAGATTGAAAGCGAGGTTATATATGCTTGATTTTGCCATACTTTCTCCTCCGCTTATCTAAATCCTCCTTAGCTATGTCCGCAAAGTCCGACAAGTCCGCAATCGTCATATTTAAAAAATCGAGTGCGCTTGATTTCGTTACCTGTGCGAGGTAGTAGCAGAGCGTTTTTATTTCTCTTGCTGTGATAACGCCTTTCTGCGATATCAGCCTTCCCCGAAAAAAGCACGGGTTACCACCGTTCTGATTTTTACGCATTCACGCGCCGGGAGCTGTTCGAAGAACTCGTAGGGGAGCTTGGTTGCTTTTTGTGCAATTATAAGCGTGTATCTTATATCCACTTCGGGCATTGCGTTCGGGGCGAAGTTGCCCTTACCGTATTCCTTCTGCGCCTCTATCATGTCCTTTCCGGTTAAGTTTTCAACACCCGAAAGGTCGACTTCTTTATACTCCGTCCCCTCAAAATTAAAGGGCTTGTTGAACTTCACGATGTTGGAAAGTTCCTCGGTTTCTTCGGTGGCTTCGGTTATAGTATCCTTCTGCATCTGCATTTCCTCCTTTTAGCACTGCTCTCTGATTTTTTTAAGTCTGTCCACGCCGTTGACCTTGTAAATCATATTGAGGCGGTCGATTTCGAGTCTCTCCTTTCCGTCAATCTCGATTTTGAGATACGTTAAGTTGATGGTTACGGCTGAACCCATAACATCGGCGTTTTTGATTTCGCCGGGCGAAAAGCCTTTGACTGAACCGCGCTCGGTTATTTTGATGGGTTTCGTGTCGAGCGTTTGTGTGGCTGCATCTTTAAACTGAAGGGCCGCACGGATTGTTATATCTGCACCGTTGTTGATCTTTTCGATAAAGTCGAAGTATTCGGGAGACATCGTGTTGAACGGTATCTCCTGCTCCATGCTGTCCACGTGTCCTTCTGCGGGGGATTCGTATTCGCCCAAAATCCCGGCGCCGCTTACGGTAACCGTTTTATTGTCAACGGAAGGCAAAGAGAGCGAGTCTCCTGCGCCTACCGATTCCCCTGCGGAATAAACCCTGTATGAATGAATTTTCTCGTAGATGTTTCTATCCATTTTTAGCCTCCTAACGCTCCCTTAAGAGCTTCCACGTCGTATTCGACCGTGTTCTCGATGTACTCCGCCGGCGTGAAGGGCGCATAGTATGTATGTAACTTCAGTCTGCCGTTGAGCAAGTCTGCGGTCGGGTTCTCGGATTCGATGTACTGAATTTTTCCGCCGGCGATAATGTTTCTCGCTACCAAGCTGTTGAACTTGATGTTCTCGCTGTCGCATATCGATTCAACGAGGCGGAAATTCATCGGGTTATCTACTTTTTGGCGGTAGGTGGTTATGAACGAATTTTCAAAGTAAATAAACATCCTACGAACCATGATGTATCTGTCCTTCACGTCCGTTAAGTTCGGATATGCCGAGGTGTTGTTGCCCCATGCAACGAAGGACACGCCGTTGTTAATTGCTGTTAAAACGCCGGCGGCGTTTATCTCGTTGGCTTGTTCTTCGTCAAGCAGAAGCTCCGTTCCGTCCTCAAGGACTACCGCCGTAGCCTTCAATGAAAGGTTGGAAGGACCGCTGTAGGGAATGTCGCCGTTGTTCGCATCGGTTGACTGCATCAACGCCGCCACCGCTTCCGAAAGCGTGAAGGTGTCATCATCAACCTTGATTGTGGGCCAGCACACAATTGTGTTTGCCTCTACTATGAACTTCGCCTTCGCTTCCCTCACATCCGTATAATTTGTTACGGTGTCGCAGTTGAGGTCAACGATAGCCATCGCCTTAAAACTGCCGTTGATTTTTGTTGCAGTCGATTGCAATTTTACAGCTACCGTTTTATTGTGCGACCAGCCGGGGGCGAGAATTAAGGAAGGCACAAGCCCTGTCTTCGGGAATACCTTTCTTACTGCACCGATACCCTTTTCTGCGCCCACAGTACCTACCCCGATTATGTCGGTTGCGGTTACCGCCGAAGGCTTGAGTGTGGTATAAGTGACTTTTACTTTGGTTGAAGCCGTCATCGGAGGGAATGTAACCGAGATTACTCCCGCATCCGAAACTTCAACGCTGTAATCCGCCCCTTCGTTCAGCGTTGCTCCGCCCGAGGTTACTATGATACTTGAAAGAACCGTAGTATTGGGAAGCGTTGCTACCGTTTCCGCCGTAGTTGAAACGGATATATCCTCGTTGTTGTCCGCCTTAATGTGAGCCGAGTTCTGCGGATCAAGCACATTAATAAAAACTATCGGGCTGTTATTAAAAACGCCGAAGTTCATATATGCCGCTCTGCAAAGCGAGTACTTGCCCCATTCGGAAGCATCGACATAACCGAACTCTTTTACGAATTCGGCAAAGTTATGGATTACAACGGGCTTGTTTACGTTGCCGGGATTACCCAAGTTAATAGGGGCTACGCCGATAATAACTTGAACCGTCCCCGATTCTATGGGGGTGGTCATTGAGGTTGCCGCCTCCACAGTTGTTATGCCGTGTTTGTATGACATAAAAATTTCTCCTTAAATTTGATTATTTATTCTTGAAAAAGCGGGGGCGAGGAATGTCATTTTTAATCCGGCGAAATAGTACGGATGGTTGTCTTCGTCCGATATTTGCCATGTCCACTCTTTTTCCGCTTCGAATTTGCCAAGCAGAGGATTCGTTGCGAACCGCTCTACTATCCTGTTTTTTATGCGGATGCAGTCTTTGTAACCGCTTTTCGTTTTATCGTCATCATAAATGCCAATAACGAAAATAACCGAGATGCTCGACTTCCCCTCGCCCCCGCTTGAGTCGTAGGTTTCTACTATCGCATAGGGAGCTTGACTTATCGTCTCGTCTTCGTCTTCTTCATCTTTCCCTTCGGGAATGGGGAGGTCTTGAATAAACACCGACAGCTTCTTGTATTTTCCGCCCTGCATAGGGTTCGGATTCTTCAAGTGCATGTCGGATGTAAGTTTTTCAATTTCAGCTTTTAGCAGTTCTTGTAATTCAAGTTCCATTACTTACCTTTACTTTGTGCGGATACTAATGTCTTCTTAACCGCTTCCGTTATTGCCTTATCAAGTTCGGCGGCGTAGGTTTTAGCCATCTTCTCCGCTACTTCTTTTCTGCCGTAAATATGGGCGTTTGACGGGCCGAGTAATTTTTCAAGTGCTGGCGTTTTACCGTCTCGCATTGTCTTTGTTAAGCTCCGCACTACCAAGGCTTGATGCCCACTACGGAATTGAACCCAAAAGGGCTTATTATCGTACTGATTTAATGGGTGTAATCCTCCGCTATCCTTTCGCACCTGTGCTTTATAAAATTTCGGGCGTTTTACGCCCGGAATGTTAGCGGGGATGCGAGGAGAAACTTTGAACCGCCCCAATTCGTTCATAGGCCCGTTTGTTTTTAATCTTGCCGTTAGGTTTTGGGTGGATGCTCTGTATAATTTGAAGGTTTTACTCGACGAAGCCACCGGCGTGGTTGACTTGCTACTGTCTTGCGAAGACGAGGCGACCGCATAGGTTGACTTCGCATCGCTGATTAGATTCTTCTTTGTCTGAACCGCAGCCTTATTTATTGCACTTCGAAGTACCGAAGGAGCTTTTGCCTTCAAGTTTCCGAGTTCTTTACGAATGCGTTTCAGCAGTTTATCTGTCGAACCTAAATCCGCAGATGCAAACGAGCCTTTTGTCGTTTGCGTAATGTTAATGTCAACCATAAAGACTGTTAAACCCTTTTCCTTTCTATCGGTATCGTGTAGAGACCGTCCTCGGATATTACTTCGCCAGCCACTATGTAGCGTGTTTTGCCGTTGACTATTATCTCCGAGCTGGGCTTCGGTTTACCACCGAACTCTTCGGCGGAAACGAACATCACTTTGCGGGATGAATATATCCCCGGCGTTTCGCTCGTTCCGCCTCCGCTTGTTTTGTCGGTGTCGAAGATTACGCTCATCTGTTTTCCGTTGATAAGCATCCGCTCCCCGAATTCTTCCGTGTTAAGGAAACCTTTTATATCTGCTTTTAGCTGTTCCTTGAAGTTCATCCGAGTTTCTTTGCCGCTTCCGCTATCTGCTCGGCGGTAAAGCCTGTCTTTTCGGGTTCTTTGCCCTGCCCTTCGCCTTCGCCGTTATTCTGCGAATTCTCGCTTTCTCCGCCCTTCTGTTCTCCGTTGGGGGATTTGTCGGGGTTCGGGGTTTCTGCCCCCTTACCGCCGTTTTCCTGCGGTTTGTCGGGGTTTAAGGGTATAAGCTGATTTGCCTTGACTTCTTCTTCGAATTTACCGTCAAGCGACAGCACCTCGCCGGGGTAATGTTTAACGCCTTTAATTTCTATAACGGCGTTAACCGTGTATTTTTTTGCCATACTACTCTCCCCCTTTTTAATATGCGAGCTTTACTGCGACTTCCGTATCCG
>CAYNOE010000113.1:2554-2912 GCA_964398745.1 uncultured Lachnobacterium sp. | reverse complement strand
AAACAGCGAAGCCGACTTTAACTTTGGCTTTGCCTTCGGCTACTGTTTTAACGACCTTTCCGGTTTCAGCATTGTAGTATAAGTCATCGCCTATGGAGACCGCCTCGTCCGCCTTAGGGAACTTGTAAACGCCTTCAACAGCTACTGCGATAAGCTCGCCCTCTTTTCCCGAGCAAGCCGCAACGCCGGCTTTGCTACCGAGGACTACCACGTCCTCAGCTTTGGTGTCGGCGGTTGCCTTAATGTCGATAGTTTCGCCTTTCTGAATATAAGTTGCCATACTGATTATTCCTCCTTATTATTCTTCCGAGATGGGTGCGCCGTTGTTGCGGTAGATACCCTTGTAATCTGCTACGAA
>CAYNOE010000113.1:0-2544 GCA_964398745.1 uncultured Lachnobacterium sp. | reverse complement strand
TACGAATACGCCCCAATCGTGATAAATGTCCCACGAGAAGCCCAATGTGCCGGGAGTTGCCTCGTTGCGGCGAATGGTGGGCGTTTCCTTTCCGTCCAAGTAGTCAACCTGAATTCCCTTGCAATACAAAGGATCGGAAGCCATGAACCACGGCACGTTCTTTGCGGCAGAGCCTGTAATAGCATCCGCAAGCGTGTTGAGGTAAGGCTCTTCGATGATGTTCTTACTTAAGGGATTATCGAACAAGGGGTTGATATCGTTGTTCGCCGAGCCGGGAACGTAACGACTTCCGAAAAGCGTTGCAAGCGCAAACTGATAGCCTACGCCGGTAATAAGGAACTTGGGCTTGTTCATGATGCGCTTGCCCGAGATGGGGTGTGTCTGTCTTCCCATAAGCAGTATCATGCTCTGAATAGAAGTCTGAGAGGGCTTCGCATCGGTTGCCGCAAGGTTTTTGTGGTTCGTCTTATCGAACAGTACCTTACCGTCGTAGATTTTGCCGTTGTTGAAGAGAATGTCATAAACCTGCTCGTTAATCGTTTCTTTCGCTATTCTTGCGTAAGTCGTAGGAATTGTAAGAACGAGACCGATATCATCGTTGATGAATGCTTGGCGCGTGAGAGAGAACTGTCTGCCGTAGGTATCCAATTTCCTTGTAGGCAGCACCTTGGTGTCAATCGTACTCTGCTTCAGTTCGCCGTTCTCGGGAACTTTAAGCAGACGGTCGCCGCTTCCGTAGATGTAGGTTCTGTCCTTGTCTTCCTTGAAGTCGTGAAGCGTTCCTTTCGTAGTGAAAAGCTGGAAAGTGGTAGGCACTTCCTTGTATGCTTCTTCGAGGGACTTCTTGACTGCGCTGTCCATAATCGCCGAGAACGCCGATGTGGGCTGATATGCTCTTTGGGTTATCTCATCGAATACTTCGCTTGCGCTCATATGGCGTAAGGTTGCGGAGTCGAACTGACCACCACGCTCTAAGCATTCGGCGGCGAGGTCTTTGAGAGACATGTTCGCCATCTGCCTTGCACCCTCTGCGGGTTTTACCAGCTCGAGACCGCCCTTAATTACAAGCGCATCCGCCGCCGCCGCTCTGTACTTATCTTCGCCGGAGTCTCCGGTTGTGATGCGGCTTGACGAGGGCGCACCCGATTTTGTGATTAAATCGAGGACTGCGCTCTTTGCTTCCTCAATCGTGAAGTTTTCCCTCTTGAGGAACTCTTCGCCCTCTTTTTCAAATCCGTGAGATTTAAAAATGTCTCTTACCGTGGCGGCACGCTGTAACAGAGCCTCCGCTGCCTTGCGTGTTTCTTCGGCTTTCGCTTCTTCGTCAATGGCTTTCTGATGGTAATCGTACTCGCCCTGATACGTGCGAAGAATAGCCTGCTCTTCTGCCGTTAAATCTCTCCCCTCGCTTCTTGCACGGGAGGTAATTTCCGACATTGCCTTCAGTAATCTTTCGATTTCTTTCTTGTGCATTTTTAGATATTACTCCTTTTTTTAAATTGATTTATTTTATCTTCCCACTCGGCCACAGAGGGGAGAGATTTCTTGTTTTTGTCGTCTTCTTCGGACTTTGGTTTGGACTCCTTGGGCTTCTTGTTTTTAGGCTCTTCATCCTCGGTCTCGTCTTCCGTATCGTCCTCGGTCTCGTCTTCATCCAGCTTTCTGCCAACGCCAACTGTCGAGTCCGCAGGAACGGATACAATGCTAACCTCAAAGGGCATCCACCTCGTTGCAACTACACAAGGCCCTGTAAATCTCCCATTCGAAGAAGTCTTATTTGCTTGCACTTCCTCTTTTGCTGTTATCGTGTATCCAACCGAGACAGCCTTCAGCGTTCCGCTGCGTACTTTGTCGGCTATAATCTGGCTTGCTTCGTCTCCGTCAAATTCGATAGTAGCGTGGCATTTGTTGCCTTCCACCCACGCTCTGATGATTCTACCGATAACCGCATCTCTGTTGTGATTGTAAAGCACAACGCCGATTGTGTTCAGTCTTTCTAAATCCACCGCCGATTCTTCACAGCAGAGAATTTCCATTCCGAACCATCTTTCGTAAGGCTCTTCGCTTGCAAACGATAATTCGAAGGTGTTTTTGCTGTCGCCTTCAAGCGCCTTTATTTCGGCGTTGAAACTGCGAAGCAAGGTCTTATTTGTTTTGGGCTTTTTATTCTTCATTGCCGCCTCCGTCTTTAATTATTTTTTTTAATGCACCGCCTTCAAGGTCATATCCTTTACTGTTGAGATATTCCTTGACTGCGATCATATCGTCTATTTTGTCTTGCCAATCTTCGCCAGCTTCCGCCGAGATATCGATTAAGGACTTTTGACCGCTGTCAAGGGCGGTCTTGTTTGCTGTAGCTTCTTTTGATGGATCTATCCACGGCTTGGGCGATTTTATCCATTCGTGCTTCAAATATTTGCGCTTGTTTTCCCAAAAGTCGGGAATAAGCACGGCGTTAGCAAGAACGGCTGAAATTACGAATGTTTCGTAAATCTCCGACATTATCGCCTTTAATTCGTCTATATCGTCTGAAAAGGTCATCTC
>CAYNOE010000112.1:0-9371 GCA_964398745.1 uncultured Lachnobacterium sp. | reverse complement strand
ACTGAAAAAAGTTTCACTTTATGTACCGTCTTTATCAATGGAAGAACTAAAAGAACTTGAAGCTGAAGTTATGCAGACAGTATAATCAGGGAAACAATTCATGATAATCAAATAATTAACAAAAAGGCACATGGAACAGTATATTGTAAGCCATGTGCTTTTTTGTACCCAAAGGGAGGGGGCTTAAACAAGCATAAATGGAAATTTTCCCGTTGACATTCTGATTCCTTGGTGATATCATAATGATATCAAAACAAAATATAAGAAAGCTCTGGTTCAAAGAACCACTGGAAGGAGGAAGGCAAATGCGAAGCATTTCTTAAAATGCCTTCCGACGACATGCCGCTGAGCGGAGCGAAGGGGCGATACCAAAAAGGAGGAAGTTTTTATGGAAGAAAAGATTTTAACAGGGAAGAAACACGGCATGGCAGCATTATTTGGGATTCTTTTGCTGAATGCCCTCGGTATTGCGGGAATTGTTGCGGGGGCCAATATGGATGAAAACCCGGTTCTGATTGCAGGAGGTATTGTAGTACTTGTTTTTGCTACATTCCTCTGGGCGGGACTGAAGGTATTAAGACCGCAGGAAGCACTGGTTCTGACGCTGTTTGGAAAATATGTCGGTACACTCAAGGGCGAGGGGTTTTATTATGTGAACCCTTTTTGCTCCAGTTTTAACCCGGCAGCCAAGACGAAGCTGAGCCAGAGCGGGGATGTGGGAAAAGCGGTAAGCGGAACAACAGACGACATTGGAAACCGCATTTCCTTAAAGGTTATGACCTTAAACAACAGCAGGCAGAAAATCAATGATTGTCTGGGAAATCCGGTCGAAATCGGAATTGCCGTAACATGGAAGATTGTGGATACGGCAAAAGCAGTATTTAACGTGGATAATTACAAAGAGTTTTTATCCCTGCAGTGCGACAGCGCACTTCGCGATATCGTCCGGCTTTATCCGTATGATGCAGCTCCGAATGTGGATACGACCGGCGACGGCGTGGCAGATGAAGGAAGCCTGCGTGGGTCCAGCGAAATTGTTGCAGGAAGAATCAGGGATGAGATTCAGAAAAGAGTCGGCGAGGCAGGAATGGAGATTGTGGAGGCACGGATTACCTATCTTGCCTATGCGACTGAAATTGCAGCAGTAATGTTACAGAGACAGCAGGCATCCGCAATTATTGATGCAAGGAAAATGATAGTTGACGGGGCAGTCGGGATGGTTGAAATGGCACTGGAGCGTCTGAGTGAGAACAATATGGTTGAGCTGGATGAAGAGCGCAAGGCGGCAATGGTTTCAAACCTTCTGGTCGTTCTTTGCGGAAACCGTGACGCACAGCCGGTTGTAAATTCAGGCAGTCTCTATTAAAAGGTAGGATTTTATGGGTGATTCAGGTAAGAAACAGGTACCGCTCCGGCTTTCGGTCAAACTGTATGATGCAATTGCTGCATGGGCGGAAGATGACTTCCGGTCGGTGAATGGACAAATTGAGTACCTGTTGACAGAATGTGTACGGCAGCGCAAAAAGAACGGGAAGTATGTTTCCGATGAAATTGATGTGCCGCCGGAGCTGGATATTTCCTGATATCTCAAAATATCCGGCAGAAAGGCAGGGAAAAATGAAACACTGGAAAAAAATGATAGCGCCTATTGTGGTTGCGCTGGTAGTTGTATTATATTATGTTGGAATTGCAGTCCTTTTTATGACTGTATCCGGAATTCCTGCGGTTGTTCAGGCATTGATGGTAATCATACCGCTGATACTTGCTGCAGTGATGATTGGAGTATTAATAAGCAGAATAAAGGAAATTGAAGGAGGAGAAGAAGATGATCTTAGTCAATACTGATTACATTAGCGGAAAGGAACTGGAAATGCTTGGACTTGTGAAAGGAAGCACCATCCAGTCAAAAAATGTTGGAAAGGATATCACGCAGAGTTTTAAGACTCTGGTGGGCGGTGAATTAAAAGCCTACACCGAAATGATGAATGATGCAAGGGCGCTTGCAACAAAGCGCATGGTAGAAGAAGCCGAAAGACTGGGAGCCGATGCCGTTGTCAATGTGCGTTATGCATCTGCGGCAGTGATGCAGGGTGCGGCGGAAGTAATGGCATACGGCACGGCTGTAAAATTTAAGAATTAGAATCAATCATATTTCGAATATCCTGCATTTTATAATCCAGCATTTCAATGGTTGCGGCATACTCTTTGAGCTGTGCTGCAACCTCTTCTGCATTCCGGTTTTCTATAAAATATCATGATTAGTTTTATATTCTGGGAAATAAAAACAGCGCAGCCATTGCGGTATACGCTGTTTTAGAGTGTTATGCGACAAGATACATAAATATGAAGTGACAGAGGCTTCCGCCCATAACGAAAAGATGAAAGATTTCATGGGAGCCGAAGTATTTATGTTTTGCATTAAAAAGCGGGAGTTTCAGGGCATAAATTACACCGCCGATTGTGTAGATTACACCGCCCGCAACAAGCCATGCAAATGCACTTACGGAAAGTCTGTGGTAAAGCGTGCCGATAACGCCGAGGCATGCCCATCCCATTGCAATATAAATTATAGAAGAAAACCATTTCGGGCAGGTAATCCAGCAGGCTTTAATTATCATGCCTACAATTGCAATGCCCCAGATTACGGCAAGTAACGTTTGTCCCATGCGCCCGCCAAGGACAATCAGGCAGACCGGAGTATAGGAACCGGCAATCAGAACAAAAATCATCATGTGGTCGAGTTTCCGGAAGATGGTTAAAAAGCAGTCTTTGATTCTCAGGCTGTGGTATAGGGTGCTGGCCCCGTAGAGTAAAATCATGCTTCCGATAAAGATAGCCATTGCAGCAATAGCAGTATGGTCAGCAGTTGCGGAAACCTTGAATAAAAGCGGCGCCGCAGCGACAATTGCCATAATCATTGCTATAAAGTGTGTAAGTGCGCTTCCTGGTTCACGAATAACTTTTTGCATCTAAAAATCCCTCCTTTTATAGAAACATTTAGTAATCTGGCATATTTATTCCAATGTTGTTGCACAAAAGGTCACATGTAGTTTTGATTACTATGTATAAGATATTTCGATACTACTACTTATAGTGCACAAAGTCAATACCTTTTATGCGATTTTAATGATTATTTAATAAAAGTTTTTCCAGTGGAAATAACGATTATTTGGTGATAGAATAAGGACAGTATAAATTTTATGGAGGTTTGTGTATGCATACAGCATATAATTCTGTCAGCGCAGTTTTAAATGAAGTGAGACAGGCTGTGACAGGAAAAGATGAGTGTATATATAAGGCGTTTGCGGCGATTCTTGCAGGAGGGCATATTCTGATTGAGGATGTACCGGGTGTGGGAAAGACAACGCTGGCAATCGCTTTTTCAAAGGTGATGGGGCTTTTAAACCACAGGGTACAGTTTACGCCGGATGTTATGCCGGCGGATATTATTGGTTTTAATATGTATCAGAAGGAAACGGGAACTTTTGCGTATCATCAGGGTACCATTATGTGTAATCTGTTCCTTGCAGATGAAATTAACCGGACTTCCCCGAAAACACAGTCGGCGCTTCTTGAAGTCATGGAGGAAGGAAAGGTGAGTGTGGACGGGGAAAGCCATCAGGTGCCGAAGCCGTTTATCGTGATGGCGACGCAGAACCCGAAAGGAAGCGCGGGAACACAGCTTCTGCCGGAATCGCAGCTTGACCGTTTTATGATTTGCATGAGCATGGGTTATCCGGATTTGGCAAGTGAAATTGAAATTGCGAAAGGAAAAAGTATGGCAACGGAAACGGAGCTTCACACGGTTATGAGCGCAGTGGATCTTGCGAACCTTCAGGAAGCGGTCGAGCAGGTGTTTGTCCATGAAAATATATACGGATATGTTACGAAGCTGATGGAAGCAACGCGGGAAAATAATTATATTGAGCTTGGCGTAAGCCCGCGCGGGACGATTGCCTGCATCCGTATGGTAAAAGCGTGGGCGTTTCTGCACGGCAGGAATTATGTCATTCCGGAGGATGTTTCGGATGTTTTTCTGGATGTGACGAAACACCGGATTGTGCGCAATACCAGGGCAAGGGTAACACATATCACAGGTTCGGCAGTGCTGTCAGAAATCTTATCCTCTGTTAAGCAGCCTGCAACATTTATGGAAAAGGCGTAAGTATCGTGATTAGTTTTATTATAGGGATTCTTGTGACACTCATTACATTTTATATCGCGCTGATTTATGCAAGTGTGGCAATCGGGCTGCTTGGTTTTGCCGAAGCAGTTCTTGTTCTGTCCGCGTTTATCTTTCTGCTTTATCTCAGAAAAAAGGTTCATACAGGAATTCGAATTCCGATTGCTTCGGCAGATGTGGGACAAAAGGTGTCCATAAAACTGAAGGCAGAGAATGAAAGCTGGATTCCGGTAATGCGTATTTATTATCATATCCGTTCCGGTAATTTATTTGAAAGAAAGCTGCGTGGAAAATGGCAGGCAGGAGACAGCGTATATCATGGCAAAAACGTGTACAGTGAATCATACTGTCCGCAAAGCGTGGGAAACCATGTGTTTGAGCTGGACCGGATTAAAGTCTATGACCTGACAGGGCTTTTTTATCTGACAAGGCGTGTATCCCATAGTGCGTCTGTGCTGGTGCTGCCGGAGCCGGTCAGCGTTCAGTTGCGGATTTCCGAACAAACCCGCAACTTTTATGGGGATTCGGATATTTATGATGATTTTCATCCGGGTGATGACAGCAGTGAGATTTTTGATGTGCGGGAATTCAGGGAGGGAGACAGGATACAGCGGATTCACTGGAAGCTGAGCGCAAAATCCGATACGCTTCTGGTGCGGGAGGACAGCCAGCCGTCTGCATGTCCGCTGGTGTTCTGTCTGGATAACTGGATCAGGAAGAAAAAATATTCCAGAAACCGGCCTAAAAATTACTTATCTGTTGCAGCAAGTATTGTTTTTTCGCTGATGGACATGCAGTGTCCGCATTATGTGGCATGGTACAGTGAAAGTATACAGGATATTGTCCGGATTCGTGTGGATGATGAAGAGAGTTACTACATGTTTCTGACCAGCTATATGTATGACTGCTATACGAAAGCACCGATGGAAACGCAGCAGTTATATAGGGAAAAGTACCGTTATGATCATCCGGTGTTTTGGATGTATTTTACAACAAATATGGAACTGACGATGAATGATTCGCTGCTTGCAAGAATTGATGGCAGTGACTGGAAGGACAGACTTGAAAAACTGGAAATTATTTTATAGACAAATTCGGGAGAAAACATGAAATCTGAAAAACAGAAAATAACTGAATATTCCGTTTCGGAGCTTTGCGCCAGTGCTGTAAGGGAGTGTGTCTGCATACTGTTCTTATTTCAGTCAGTATGCGGTATGTGCAGGGCATTTTCAGGCTGGGAGATTCCGCCGCAGACGAATGTGCGGATGCAGATACTACTTCTTTTGGTGGCAGTTTTGTACGAGTTTACACCTTTGTGCAGGAAATACCGTTCGCTGGCTGTGATACTGATTGAAATCCTGTGCTTTCTGGGTGCGGGACTGTATCTGTACGGCGATTATGAAAAACTGCAGTCCGGGCAAAAGGCGCTGTATTCTGATTACATCCGGTACTGGAATCATTATTATAAAACAAATTATATAGGATATGATTCGGAAAAATATCTGCTGGTTTTTTTGGCGGCACTGGTTTTTTCTTTATTTCTCGTTTTTATTATTTTCCGGTACATCACAGGCATCCGTCTGTTTCTGGTCATTCCGGGAATTGCGGCGCTGGTACCTGGATTGCTGGTAAATGTCCGGCCGCATTGGCTGCCGCTGTGCTTTTTCTTTATGGGTATACTGCTGATATATAGCGGACCAGAAAGGAAGTCAAAAATTATTTTTCAGGTGAAAGACAGCAAGAAGAATGAATTCAGGCATAAAGCGACAATTTATTCGGTTCCTTTTGTCGTATCAGCTCTAAGTATCGGGATTTTGATTATATCTTCAGTAATGTTTTCCAGGGCAGCGAATAAGATTCCGGAAAAAAATAAAGAGGTTATGAGAATCCAGAATGGGATTGAGGACAAGATAAAAAGTCTGTCAAAAAAAGGATTTTCTCTTTCCAAGGACTGGGCGCGGGTGGACAACCAGACGCCAAAATATTCCGGGGAAGAGGTACTGACTATTTATGCTTCTGAAAAACCGGATACGAATTTGTATTTGAAAAATTTTTACAGTGGTACCTATAACGCGGGAAAATGGGAAAGTGAAAAAAAAGCGTTTCGTGAAGCTGCCAGGCAGGCGGGTTTTGACGTAGATTTTGGATTGCTTCTGCACCAGATGTATCTGGATGATTTAAAAAAATCTGACATGGGTGAAATGGCAGATTACAGGATTGAGTATAACACTTCTTTTTCGAAGGATGCTTTTGTTCCTTATTTTACAGACCTGAAAAAAGCCGGAAAGGATGTGTGGGTGGAAGACGAGGGTCTTGTCAGAAAAAACTGGGGAGTAAAATCGCTGATGGTCAGCGGTCTGACAGAAAATATTGGAAATTTCATGTATGTGCCGGAAAAAACAGACAGCCGCAAACTGAGATGGTATGACCAATATGTGAAATCACATTATCTGAAAGGGTCAAAAATGATTCCGGCACTGGATGAATTCAAGAATTTGATTGAAGCAAGGGAGATACCGGTTTCTGTTGAATATGCCAGTCTGCTGGATAATACAGCATACCAGGAGGAACAGGATGAGGATGTGCTGCAGGAAAATGTGAAGAGGATGTTTTATGCGGAGCAGGTGAGGAATCTGCTGGACCAGAGAGCGGATTATAATCTTTATCTGAATGAAATTCCGGCAGATACGGATACTATACAGTTTTTTTTGGAATCAGGGCGTGAAGGGTACTGTATGCATTTTGCAAGTGCAGGCACATTACTTTTACAGGAGCTTGGGATTCCGGCACGGTATGCCAGTGGCTATGTGGTCGAAAATGGAGCTTTTCATAAAGAAGGGAATGGTTTCAAGGCGAATGTAAGGGACAGAAATGCACATGCATGGACAGAAATTTATCTGGACAGGACCGGCTGGATTCCGTTTGAGATGACGCCGGGTTACCTGCCTGCATCCGGAAGCGGACTTCCAACAGACGAAGACCGCCAGGAAGCATTGAAAGAGAAACATGACAGGAAAAATAACCAGAAAAATGAAGAGACTGGGAAAGACAGCCAGAAGAACGAAGAAACACAGGTGCAGCAGAATTCGGAAACAGAGAGTGAACAACCCACGGAGAATTCATCTGAAACGGAACAGAATCCGACAACTGGCGACAAAAATACACAGAAAAAATCGTCAGATGAAAATAATAAGACAAATAAATACGTCTTTATCGGTCTTTTCCTATTTTTTGCGGTTTTGGTGGTCCTGGCAGCCGTCAGTGTATACGGAATGCAAAAATACCATACACTTCTGGCGCAGGATTTGAAAAATGAGAGAAACCGCCATGCAGTAAAACGGATAAACCGTCGGATATATCAGGGAATCCGAACAATCCGAACTTTGACGGACAAAGAGTACATGGAAAAGCTGATAGAAAAATATCCGCAGATTTCAGGTGATGAATGGAAAAATTATATGAAGATTGTACAAAAAGCCGCTTTCTCCAAGGAGAAAATTACGAAGGAAGAAGCTATGTTTTGTTATAAATGTTATAAAAACAGAAAACAAAAAAGATAAATCCATGAAAAAGTATTTAAGATATTTGAAGAATATGTACAGAACAAAACAGTCCTCCCCGGAGAGGACTGTTTAATGCCTGTGCCTGTGTCTGTGTCTGTTTTTGTGCTTACTTCCATGTCCGCTGCCGTTACAGTTGCCGCCTGGGGTGTTGGTCTGTGTCCCGTTTTCATTATTATAGTTGCTTTCACTGTCGGGTGACAGGGAATTTATCAGGTCAAGGATTTCCCTCATGGTCATATCCTTTATGTCATCTGCAGTAATATCAGAATCCAGTTTCTGCAGTTTCAGATATGCACGGTATTTTCCATATGAAAGTCCCATTTCATGTGCTTTTTCCACATCATTGGAATGAGCACAGTAACAATAGGTGTTGCTTTGTTTTCCCGTGCAGGATTCCACATCTGAAAGAATTTTCAGGGACTGCTTTTCGTCCGGTCCGGTCACAACGATGGTCATGACCTCGTTTTCAGAAAGCAGCCTGGTAATGCGTTTACTGTCCAGTATCTGTCTTACTGCACTTGTATAGTCTGCGAACCGGACATGAAGGGAACTGGACAGCTCCTGCCCGTCATCATTGTAGTTTTTTACGGAAATAACACGGTTAAAGCGGTTGACGTCAAGTTCTATGGACGGGTTGATGTCTATACTGATCACTGCAGTCGGGGTAAAATAAAGCCATCGTCCCCCAAGCAGGAAAAGCAACAGGCATGCTGCGGCAGCAACCATGCGTGGGTAAAATTTTCTTTTTGGCCTGGTAAATCCCTTTGTCTTTCGTGCAAGAAAGGCTTTTGTGTTATTCTTCAAGGCATCGTCTGCATGTATCAGGTCAAATGTTTCTTTCAGTTTGTCATTCATATCCGTCACCTCCCAGCTTCTCCCTGAGTAATTCCCTGGAACGAGTTAGGAGAGTATATATGGTGTTCACGTTTTTGTTTAAAATCCGGCTGATTTCGGGAGCGGTATATTCCTCGTAATAATGCAGGTAGACGACTTCCTTGTATTTCTGAGGAAGGGAGAGTACGGCTTCCAGAACCTCGCGGTTATCCTCCGGCAGCGCCGCGGAAGACTCCATAATTTCTTCCAGTGACACCGTCCGGCTGTGGAAAAAACTTTTCAGCAAATCCTTGCAGGCATTGATGGTGACACGGATAAACCATGCTTTTTCATGTTCATCGTTTTCAAAGGAAACAGAACTAAGGACATATTTCAAAAATACGGTTTGAAATATGTCCTCGGTATCAGCATGATTCTTTAGATGTATCATGCAAAGCCGCCGGATGGTGTCGGAATACCGTTCGACGGCTCTGTTTACCTCTTGTTCGTTCCGCATCCTAAAACCCCGCCTGTTATCTGTGGTGTCTGCTCCCGTGTCCGTTTTTTTGGCTGTTGCAGCTACGGTGGTTTTTGCAGTAACCGTCCTTACCAATCTTTTTGCCGCATTTGTCGCAGATTCCGTCCTTGTCGGCGTCCGGACAGCGGCTTTGCGAATAGCTGCAGGTTCTGTTGGTGCAGCTATGTCTGCAGCCTGCTGCATATGCAGTCGTACCGCTTCCAAGTATGAGCGCCGCTGTAAGGGCGGCAATAAATAATTTTTTCATACATGTTTCCTCCGTTTTTAAAATCAT
>CAYNOE010000111.1:0-9381 GCA_964398745.1 uncultured Lachnobacterium sp. | reverse complement strand
AATACTTACAGGCAGGTAATTTAACTTCTCCCGCGTTATGATAATGAAATAATTGTCCGATCTTCTAAGTATGCTTGCGGCATCAGGCTGTCTCAGCAAAAGATTATACTCGTCCACCACAACAACACAATCAGTGTAATGTGCCAGTTCCTCTTTCATAAAATTACTTCCAAGGGCTACTACCTTTCTCTCACAGGAAATTTTTATTGATTTATTTCCTAGAACGTTGTCATAAATTAAATTGAACAGTGTTGTCTTACCACTACCTGAATCTCCAGTAATAATTGTATATTTCCCATAAAACTCCAGCTCGTAATTTATCCGTTTTGACTTCACTTCTAAAAACATAGTTGCCCCTCCTACCTCTTATTATACCATACGCTATTAAATGAATCCACACTTTATCTGTCGAATAAACATTATGCAAAAATGAAATGGAGATACAGGCTGTTACACCTGTATCTCCAGTAATTATTATTATTATTATGACTTAAAAGCCGAACGAAGTTTTGATTTCTCAACTTCGTAAAGCCTGCCGTCCTCGAGTCCGTACACCGGTATTTCCATAAACATCGATGCAATCGTAATGTCTTCTGTAATGTACAGCTCCTTCTCGCCAGGCTTGCGTACCACGACTATAGCGCACGGCGGTCCCTGCACAATAACCTCGCCGACATCATTCGGGTCATGCTGCTTAACCACACGTTTTAACTTCTCTATGCTGACCCACGGTTTTAACTGAAACATACAGTCAAAATCCCACAGTGGTGGCATGCTGAAAGCACTTATCCACTCGTACTCGTCAAAGACTGATTTCCAAGGGTCACGCGTGTTTTGCACACACGATGTGCAGTCATACTCTCTCCCGCCCAAATAAGCGCACTCAGCTGTATCGTATACCAGTAAAATCCTGCGTGAATCCTGCTGGTAATACCATGGGTCCTCTGCATCAAACAGGGAGCAGCATACAGGTATGTCGTCGAATGGTGAACGGTTGTGGTCAGGTACAAGAGTACCTAAGCTTCTGACAAGGAAGTATCTGAAATCTGCCAGATTCCGGTGTGTCCCAAGATGTCTCTGGTCCCAGAAGCGAATCTTTAGTGCTTCTGCAGTTTCATTGCTCATTTCAATCCAGTGCTGTTTGATATGACTCCTTAACTCGCAGAGACCCATTACAAGATCCCCGTAAACAACTGGTGCCGTTAAATCCTTGCTGTCCTCCAGTACTTTGGCAACATCAACAGTACAATCATCACGCACAAACAGCGTTTTCCTGATATCGTCAGTATCCAACAGTTTTTCTGTTCTGTAAAGGGATACCATCTGACACAGCCGAACTGCCTCTGCTGTAAGCTTAAGATACCATGGCTTCATTGCAAACGCCTCAGTAAAGCTGGTAAAATTCTTTTTGCAGATACTGTCCCTGAGTGGCGTGAGACAGTATGAGTCGATGTTCCCCAGTAACTTCAGTGCGTCCATTGTAAACTTGTCTGCATCTTTCATAATAAACATCATGTTATAAATCATCTTAAGACACCTCCTAAGACAATTATAACACGTCTCCTTTCTTTGTAAAAGTAAATTTTTAGATGGTGTGTCGTCATCTATCTTGTTATACTATGTCCTGTAATTGTAATGGTGTGCTGATTTTCTCACAAAAACACCAACTGCATCCTTATGCATTGTCATGCTAAAACTCTATTTTCCTTGGCTGGTTTGAAGGTTCCTGTCCTGCAGAAAGTGCCTGCAGAATACATGAAACTTCTTCCCCAACCTGCCAGTCATCAGCATGCTGTGACAGTTCAGTAAATGCATAATCACTCATTAGGTCACGCATATTGGTCAGGGAATTAAACAGGCTGATTGCTTCGTCCACCTTTGGTGTTCCAAGCATACTTTTCATAAGCAGCCCTTTCTTTCCAGTTTCTGTGCCTTTGTAATTCTGCAGTGTTGTCGTATTAAACAGTGGATAAATTGCTGTCTCGCAAAATACAGTACTGCATGCCATCAATGGTAGCAGTACCTCCAAGTATGTACCGGCATGCTGCATTGTTTTTGCAATAGCCGGATTCTTTTTGACAATTTCATTACGGAACGACTCCAGCTTGTCCTGCCTGCTGACAAACATTATTTTTATCATTTTAATTCCCATCAGGCTGACAATCTTACCGGGGCACCCTGCCACAAATGCATTGTGTTCATCAAATGCCAGTGCAACATGCTTCGCATCAAACCGCATGTCCTTCTCAAAATAACTGTTCTTAGTATCTTCTATCAGCTGCTGGCTGACACCAAGCTTCTGCAGATGAGCAATTTCCTCATCTGTGTAGGAAGCCACAACAGAGCCTCGGAACCACTCAAGGTATTGAACTTCACCACGCTGTACCATTTCATTAAATTGCTTCGCCGGGACAAAAACAGGTTCCTTAACATCTTTGGGGTTAAGTGGTTTGTTTTCAAGGTCCTGGACAAAATATCCAATTACATCGTTTCCATTCACGACTATCGCTGTTTCATGATATTTTTTCATAATCTCTCCTTTAAAAAGATGGTAGGGCAAATCACCCTACCACCAAATAGTTAGTGGGAACCACTCGAATCATATGCATCATCTGCCGCAGGTGCATAGCCCGGAACATGGACTTTTGGAGGTCCGTCAGGGTCATTAGGGTCTCCCGGCGTTCCATCAGGTGACTTGTCGTAAATAACAACATCGCCTGAATTGAATGGAACAAGATGACCATCTGCAAGCGTTTTTGAGATAACATAATTCTCATGTGCAAACTGGTTGCACCCCCATCTGTAGTATTTTATTGAGCCGTCAACATCCGTGTACTTCTCGACATGCTCAACATTGTATTTCAGAGTCTGTTTCGTATCTGATGAAAGTACAGGGTTAAAGTTGATAACAAGCCTTCCGCCTGAAAGCCAGCAGTCCTCTGTACCGTCAAATCCGTCAGCAATCTGATTCATCACAACAGCATCTGATTTGGTAGTAATGTAAGTCTGTGACGGCAGATAATACTCGCCATACCACGTCTGTACGCTTCTTGCTACTTCCTCTGGAGTAAGTTTGTCAATAAGTGTTGCATAGTCAGTTCCTGCGTATGCACCAGGATTCTCCTGAATTGCAGTAAGGACACCATACATCTTACTGTTAAAGTCAAACTCCCTGTCGGATGCCTTGTCATTCTTTCTCCCGCGGTGCGCAGACATGTGCCTATCACCGTTGATGGTCCGCATTGCGGTTGTCATCTGCGTTTCATGGAATGTATACTGATTCTCCTTCTCGCCGACATTGTTTGAATGGAGAACTTCGTTAGTAAAGTCAATACGTTCTTTCGGTACGCTCCAGGCATCATCCGTAATACGGAGTGCCTTGCGATTTATTAAATCGTCGTCGCTTCCGACCTTGACAAGTGACTGCTGTTTACCGGAAAATGTCTCATTGTAGTAAACTGAAACATTAAGCCTGTCATTCGTTTCCCTGCTCCATGTACCGTCCTTGTGCAGATACTCGCCCTTGTCATTCATATAGTAAAACTCAGGAACAAAGGTTATTCTGTCAGTCTGATTGTAGTACGGCCCGACAGTAGTCATCTTGTAGCGTATCTTGTAACCAAAACCGAGTGTTCCCTGACTCTGGCTTACCGGATTGCTTGTACCGACAACTGGTGTCGTATACAATGAGCCCCATCTGTCCGCAAATGAAAATTCATTACAGATACCGCTGTGGTAGGCATTACCGGTGTGCTCTGTTGTGTAAGCACCCTTTTCCTTGCTGTACTTACGGAACACAGGTTCCCATGCAGGATAATCCGTCACATCAATAACCTGGAAACTTGAGATGCGTCCTGTGACAGTGTCTGTCTCCTGTGCAGTGGCAACATAGTCTCTTTCATCATTCTGCTCCGGATTAACAAGGTCATCATCCACGTATACATCATTTGTGTAGTCATTGTGTCGTTTCCAGTCAGGGTCGTTCGCTTTCCGGTTGATTGCAGGTGAACGGAAATCTATAGTTACCTTCTCCAGCTCAGTTGCCCACGAAGGAACAAAGAATGTCTGATTAATCTTACCGGTAATCTTGCCGGTCTCGTCAATCATCTCAATGTTTATCCATGTATCCTTGTAGTAATACCTGTCCTCTTTGACAATCGTATTGGTATCCTGCTTTGTCCGCACAACCATTCTTACAGGGAACGGAAACCTAACCTGCGTGTATGGTATACCGTACTTGTCCCTCTCTAAATACCTGACGTAATCCTGCTCACCGTATCCCTGCAAGTCTGATACATCGCCCACCACACTTAAAGTCATAGTATACTCGCGGTCGAGCTGAATATTACTCAGCGTCTGTGTTTCACTGTGCTGTACTGCCTGGTCAAAATCAGCACCAGGTGACAGTGGTAGGCCATCAGCACCAGCCTCCTTGTTCGTGTAGTCAAGATTCAGCTTGCTGTCACACACAGTAGGCGTGTAGACAATAATATCATCGTCCTCGTCATCAAGTATCTTTGTTTTAAGAAGGTCGTCATCACTGTCTGATACCTTGTACTTCCTGTAATCCTCAGGCTTTGGTGCAAGGCACTGTACCTGCCTGTAGTATGCAATAGGAACACTGTCATGGTAACCGTTCCATTTCTCCGTCTTAACCATTATTCCATCAGGGACATTGTTCGCCGAGTCAAACACATACGTGTTGCCCGACTTGTTGTAACAGTAGTTCGTAAGTTCTGCCTCCGGTGGAAATGCAGGAATCTTCGTTGCATTTGATTCCGCGTCCTCGTCAACGTCCTTAAAGTTCTGTGTCTGGGTTGACGTCAATCCGTTTACTGACAGTTCATACTTCTTTCCTCCACCATGCCCGTACTTTGCTGGGTCTCCGTCATAGAAAATTACTTTATCACTCTGTACTTTGAACTTGTTTATTATTGACTCGGCATCAGCACGCAAATTCGCAACATCCTCATCAACCCGGCTGTGCCATTCACTTGAACTTAATTCCCAGTCATTGTATGTTCCGTAGTTCACATACTGCCTTGCTACATTCTTGCTCGGCATCTCATAACCACCGGCACAGTCACACGTGAAGTAAGCGCCACTCCGGTAAGTCTTTCCCTGTGCTCCCTCGCCATACATGGTTACTGTGTCATTCTTTGTGATGAGATTGTTACTAAAGACATCGTTCTTGTACGTTACTTTCTCCGGGTCCCACACCTCTGCATCACCAAGCTTGTAGTAAACACTTTCCCTCGTGACATCAACAACCTCGCAGTCAACTTTTTCTGTGCTGACCTTCTCGGATGTGTAAACATCAAATGACTGTGTTACAGGAACCTCATACTTATGGTGTGAATTATGCATGTGCCAGTCATTCCGTCCAGTCACAACTGTCTTCGTTGTTTTGTGCTGCCGAACGTATGCTGCGTATACCTTGTACCGGTAATACAGATTGTTCTTGTTCCAGAATCCCTTGGTGAGATACCGTGGGACACCTGCAATTGTCCGTACATAATCCGTGGTCGGTATACCCTGCTGCGGGTCATAGGCAGCACTCTTGCCCGTTGCTAAAACACGTGCAACAAACGGACGCGACCACTCATTCTCGAATTTCGTTTCCTTTGGTGTATCCTGTGATTCAATGTCAACCTTGTTCCATACAAAACCATATGGCAGCGTCCAGTTCCATGCAAGCTTCTGCTCCTCAATGGTAAGTGCATCATGAGAGTCAACAGTGTTATGCGGGTTGTCTGACTCATTTACCCAGTCCTTGTAAATATCCTCGTAGATGCAGTAACAGACCAGCTGGTTTGCATTCTTGTTGCCACGGGTACGCTCATCAATCTGCCGCTCCGTGCCTCCCTGCAGCTCGGAATTCCGTCCTGCCGGCGTTAAATAGAACTTGCTGTTGTTTGCCTTGTGGTATGGTGAATCTGCACCTTTCTCGTCTGAGTAAGGTGCTGAACTTGTCGTTTTTGGAAACTCCCTGTCACCATTGTAGCCGGCCCAGATACCTGTCTCCTTGTAAAGACTTCCATACAGTCCGGTCTGGGCAGCTCCACCGTTGCCATCCGACATGCCGGTCTCATCAAAACTTACATACTGAGGGAAGCTTACAAGGGCTTTTACAGCCACCGCCTTTCTTGAAATATGCAGTGGATCGAGCTGCTCTTGACAGTAGTGTTCACCTGACCTGTCCGTGTACTGGTAGTGGTTGGCGTATGGTCCGTAGTCCTTAATCGGTATGCGCTCCTTTTTGATAAAGTGGTATGTTCCGTCCTGTGTGTGGACATAGGATACCTTTGTGAAATAACTCTTCGGTTTTTTGCCACCCACAAATAGGCATACAACGCCTGGCTGTGCAGGCATCTTCACATCGTATGCCGTACAGCCTGAATTCATCCTTATGCTCATTGATGTTGAGTAATACTTCTTTGCAGAATCAATCGACCTGAAGGATGGCGACTGGTGCGTTATTTCAGAGTATGGAATCATTAATGCCTTTGTACCCTTTGCTGCGACAACACCGCGCACATCATTGTCCACATTAAATCTCTGTGTGTACTTTGTGCCGGCACTGAGCCAAGTAAGTTTTATTTTGTCCTTCTGCAGCTTGTACTTTTCATCAAGCTCATCCCACTTGTAAATAAGCGTCCTTAAGGGAAATGTACGTGAATAGTATGCTTTGATTGTAACATCACCACGCACCTCCGGAATAATAAAATGTGTCATATTATAGGCATCAAAACACCATTCTGACGGCAGTATCTTGCTACTGCTATTGCCAAACAGATGTGATACTTTCATTGGATGTTCAGTACCATTTTTTACATAGATGTCTGCTCTTGCAAATGGTGCATTCGTAGTAAAGCTGATATTCTCTGTACGTCCGTTCCCGTTTGTGCGCCATCCAGTAATTTTACCATTCTTAGGTTTTAACCGGTTCTGACCGTCAAACTTCAGATTCAGTTTCTTTCCTGCACCGGGCTCAGCTTCTGATTCGTTAAAGATTCTCTTATTCCAGATATCGTCTGCTGTAAGTGTCATCCACTTTGACCCGTCGCTGTTCTTTGCCTCAATTACCACCTTATAAAGATACTGGTCGGCTGTGTGGCTGTATGCACTGGTATCCTTGGCGCTTGTCATGACATACGGTATGTATGACTTCGGGCCGACAGCATTTGTTCTGCCGCTGTTTCCTCTCAGTTCTTTATTCTGAAGCTGTGATTTTTTAAAGGTAATCTTCGGCTTTGATTTGTCAACCTTCTTTCCGCCTCCGCCGGACGATACCCTGTCGTCGGACTTGTCCGGTGCAATTTTACCGCCATCAAGCTTGTATGACGGGTGGTCATTTGCCTTTTTGTCACCTGCAAGTTCCACATCGTAGCTTACCCAGGGATCACCGTAGTTAAGCTTTGCCAGCGGTTTCTTCGTGCCTGCCTTGAATGTCATCTTTGTTTTTGACTGGTGCGCAATTGAGAAACTTCCATGTGCATCACCAGGCGTTTTCTTACTCTCAGCAATATCCGGGCTGTCAGGGCGCGGCTCCCTGCCGCCGCCCGCGAGCCCACGTCCGTAGTGATCTGCAGGTCCGTAGGTCATATTTTCGACACAGTCATCTTCCGAGGTGGCGAGGTACTGCTGGAGGTAGACAACCGGGTCAGTTCCTTCGACCGGTACGTAGTATACCTCAATGTTAAGGTCTGTGGTTAAATCGACTCCCTTCTCATCCTTGATACTGAAGTTATTGTCAAGCCTGATTTCCCAGCCATCCTTATTCTCGCTTGTGTGCCTTACATATTTCTCCCAATCCTTCCATGGTCTGCCTGGTATTTTATCTTCAACATCCTTGTCGTTGCGCTCATTTTTCTCTTCCATCCACGGACAGCGGGACAGTTCCTTCTCTGTACCATTGTTATCAGCGACTTCGGCCTTTCCCTTTCTTACAGTAAAGGTATGCCATGTCTTAATCATGTAGCGGTTCTGTTTGGAATGCTCAGTGCCGCTGATATCTTCTTTTACAGTCTGTGACTGTTCACCCGTCTGCTGTGAGCTTCCATTGCTGTCCTCGTCATCCGCAGAAACAGAGGATTCCTCGTCATCCGCTGCATACTTATCTGCAATTGTGGTTACATCCGCGGTATCCGTCGTTATGTCCGCCTGGTTCTTGTCCTCGCCAAATGCAAAGGTGTATGCCTTGGTATCCTTGTCATACTTGAGGTCAAGCATCATGTTCATTAAATAGACAAAGTTGCCCTTATGATTCGTGTCATTCCTGTCCTTAAATTCGGAGTTCTTGGAGATTGTCATTCCTGCCAGCTTGAAATCGCATGACTTACCGTTGTAAGTGCCGGGAACCTTTGTCTTCGGTTTTATGTAAATGGTGTCGCCGAACGAAGCGTAGGATGATTTAAGCTTTGTTGTCTTCTTTGCACCCTTGCGCCTGATTTTTATCACCGGCTCCCCGTCATCTATTTTAATTACATTTCCCTGCTTGTCTGATTTTGCCTTGCGGAGCCCGTCCCTGTCCTTAATGGTCTTTGCATTCTTAATGGACTTTCCGGGATCCTTCTGGTAGTACTGTGCCTTGTTCTCACGGTCTTCACCCGCTTTACGGGGACCACCAACCATGTAGGAACTTACATTGACTGAAACTGACTTCGTCCGGAATACAACTTTCTTGTTATAATGGGCAGTGTAATGCCCGTAGTTCCGGTCTGCCCATGGTGCATGGCGAAACCACGAGTCGCACCTGGTAAAAGCCGCCCGGTCAACCTTACAGGCAATCGTCGGACTGATGTAAAAAGTTACAGTACCAGTCTTTGCATCCTTGTACTTTAACAGGTTTTCAACAGTGAGTATTTTCGTCTTCCTGCTTCCATCCTCGTTTATGTCTTCTTCACCATAGTCCGAACAGAAATATTTCATTGTCCCTACCATTCCACCCGGAACGCTGTATTTCGTCCCGCTGGCTTCATAGGTAACATTTCCTCTTCTATCTGTTTTCTTTTCTGCTGATGTATAGTATGTAAAGAATCCTTTTTTGCCCTGGTCTGCCTTGTAACTGCCGTTTAGTCCCTTTTTCGTAACCTTGCATCCGCTGTTTTCACAGACATTGTAACTTAAAATATGCCCTGCCTGCTGTAAATGCGAACCGTCAACGCAGTAATCACCCACAGGCTTGTTTGTCCAGTGGAGTGTATGTGTATGCCAGGTGTGCGTGCTGCTTGCCTTCTTGTCAATATCATAAAACGCAATATACTGTCGTGACTTTTGTGCTTTCCCAAAATTAAAACCGAACATCGCTTCAAGCGCAGTGCCGCTTGTCTGGATAATATTATAATCACCTATCTTGACAAAGTGTGTCATGTCCCTCTC
>CAYNOE010000110.1:0-9420 GCA_964398745.1 uncultured Lachnobacterium sp. | reverse complement strand
GAGCGCAGCGAAGGGGCGATACCAAGGAGGGAAAAAATTGAAAAAATTATTTTTTCTGGCGGTTCTTTTTTGTCTTCTTGCCGGTATTTTTCTGCCAGGTGTTTTTCTGGATAAAAAGAGCGGCAGCGATGAAAATAAAGTCCATGCAGTTTCAAAGAAATATCTTTCCTCCAGCGCTGCGATGGCAAGAAGCGCTTCCCTTAATTTAAAAGGCAGCGACCGTCTGGAGCTTGTGGCGGGAAAGTGGGAAAGCGATACCATACAGGCAGAAACCTATGAAATGGCACAGAGCGATTATGAAGCGGTCATGCTTGCAAAGGAAGGATTAAAAAAACTATATGAAAAAAAACTTTATCCGCTGGACATGGATGGTTATGGCAGATGGTACAGTTGGGAAGCTTTTGCGTATAAGGCGGTGGACACGACATTTCATACCTATACAGCTTTTTACTGGGTGATAAAATTTCAGAAATATGACGGTACGGACGTCCATGAAGTCAGGATGCTGGATGACGGTACTATTTTTATGGCATATGCCAGCCAAATGAGCGGATTTGACAGTTCCCGCCTGCGTCTGGTATCGGATGTGATGGGGCAGGAGGAGAATGTTACGATTGAGGATGGGGACGGATTTGAGCCGGCGATGTACCGGAATCTGGATATTGCGGCTGTTTCCACATTGTCAGAATGTGCTTACAGTGAAAAAGAAGATCATTTTTTTATCCGGCAGTCGGCAGGAAAAGAAAATTATCTGTATCTGCTGTTTTCCGGAAAGAGACAGGAACAAAAGCCATTATAAAGCAGAAACGGCGCTTTATAGTGGCTTTTTGTTTAGATACATTTTGTTTACAAGCGGGGAGTATGATAAGTACATCATAAATGTTTAGGAGGTTGTGTCAAGTTTTCTATGAAAACTTGATATGCAGCATCCGCTCATTTGCCGAAGGCAAATTTTGCATGAGCGGATGTTCAAAGAACGGGAGGAAAATGAAATGAAAAAGAAACAGGTTTATGCATTTATTCTTGCGGCTACCCTGCTTTTAACGGCAGGCTGCAGTAAAAAAGCAGAGGAAATACCAAAAGATACGCAGGAAAATACTGAGGGAACCGCAGTGGATTCAAAGGACGTTACGGCAATATTTCAGGGGGCGGAAGACTGGAATGAAGAGTTTACAATAAAAAGCGGTGAGAAAGAAAAGACGGTCAAAATAGAAGCACTGGTTTACCTGACTGACAGGAAAAGTCTTCCGGTTATCGAAGGACATGCACTGAAATTTGATGAGCCGTTAAAAGAGAAAACAGCGCGTTTTCTGTTCGCTGACGAAGACCTTTATCTGGCGGATGATGCACATGCAACCAGAAAGGAACTTAAGGATTTAATAAGCATTCTGGAACCCACTGTTGAATATTATTCCAGGACAAAAGGACTGGAAGATGAATACCAGATTGAAAAAGAACGTCTTGAAAACTGCCGGAAGTATATAAAAACTTCAAAAGACAGTTATACCATAACCACAGATGACTGTAAAGGAAACCATTATGCAGCAAAGCGTGACGGTGTCTGGTACAGACTGGATTTTTCAAATGCGGGGGAAGATAATTATTTCTGGAATGGTTACCAGTCCCAAATCTGGTTCAGGGCAAAGGACATGAAAGACGTTGCCCCGGCATCCCTGTCTGACTGTGATTATATAAATTTCGATGTGGGGACAAGTAATCTGAGGGCGGAAAATATTGAAAATCCATGTAAGTATTCCCTTGAAGAATCAAGAAAAATAGTTCGGGATTTCTTAAAGGAAATGGGACTTTATGATATGGATATAACAAATGAATATGCATTTCAGTGGTACGGGGGATATGATGCAGACGACAATGGGTTCAGCCAGGGTGATAAAGAAGAAGTAAACGGCTATAAATTTATCATAGCACCGGTACAGAATCATGAAAGCCTGTATGACAATAATAAAACTGAGGGAAATCCGGGCGGGGTTATCATTGTTTCTGACGCGGGAATTGTATCGGCACTTTTACGCTCACCTTTTGTAATTGAAAAGGTATCTGAAAACCCGAAGCTGCTGTCTTTAAGCCAGATTAAAGAGGGAATCAGGCAGGAGTTAAAATCCCATCCAGACGGTTACTTTAGTCCGGACGAAAAGGACAATCAGGGTTTTGAAAAATTTGTATCATTAACGCTTGAGTATTTGCCGGTAAAGAGTGAAAAAGAGCCGGATAAAATCAGCTTTCTTCCAGTCTGGACATTGGGAAATGACCAGATGCAGTATTACGATATCCGTATCAATGCCATTGACGGTTCTGTGATTTGGGAGGAGAGTTAGATACATTTTGTTTACAAATGGGGAGTACGATAGTGGCAGGGCAGATAAGGAGGAAAAACATGAAAAGAAAAACAATAACCGCTGTACTTCTTACAGCCGTCATGGTTTTAACGGCGGGCTGCAGTAAAAAGGTGGAAGAAATACCGAAAGATACGAAGGAAGCTGCAGAAAAAACTGAGGCAGACACTAAAGATATGTTAAAGGCTTTCCGGAATGAGGAAAACTGGAAAGAAGATTTTACGGTAAAGTTTAAAGGGAAGGATGTGCCGGTGAATGTCGATGCCAGGATTGTACTGCCGGAACAAAAATCATTTCCGGTCGCAGAAGGAGAAATCGTGGACATGGATGCATCTTTTAAAGAAAAGGCAGTGCGCAGCCTGTTTGGCGATACGGATATTTATCTGCGAAACGAAGAGAATATGGCAAGGGATGAACTTGAACAAGTCATCGAAAGGGAAACTTCCCTGCTTGATATTTATAAAGCGCAGGGGGCGGATATCTATAAATGGCATAAGGAATATCTTGGGAAATGTAAGGAATACCTGACAAATGCAAAGGACACCTATACCGTTACAGCAGGGGATTTTGAGGAAAGCCGTTATGCGGCGAAGCGGGACGGAATATGGTATACACTGGATTTCCATAAGCCGGGGGAAGAGGATTTCCGGTATGAAAAAACAAATCCACAGCAACTGAGATTTCAGGTAAAAAATCCGCTGGAAACTGCACCGGAATCACTTAGGGAATGTGATGCCGTAGAAACAGAAAGAGTCAGACCGGATGCTAAGGAAACGGAAAATCCCTGCAAATATTCCCTTGAGGAAGCAAGGAAAATGGCGGAGGATTTTTTGAAGGATACAGGGCTTTCAGATATGGCGGTTACAAAGGAATATGCCTTATACTGGGAAGGACTTAATTATGAAAACGGGGATAAAGACAGCGGGCAGATTGCAGGAAATGAAAATAACGGCTACTATTTTGAACTGGGACTGAAAAAAGATGGAAATATAATTTTTGAAGACAGGTATCACAGCAGGTTCGGAGGAAATATATCCGTTTCAGATGCCGGAATTGTGGAAGTCAATCTTTTTTATCCGTTTAGCATTGAAAAGATTTCAGACTCTGTGAAGCTGCTGCCGTTAGATGAGATTAAAGAGGGGTTCCGGCAGGAAATAAACAGTCATATGGAGGAGCATCCATGGGCACCGGAGGAAAGCCTTGATAAGATTCCCGCCTTGTTTAAAAGCCTGAAATTTATTATTGCACCTGTCAGAAATGAAAAGCAGCCAAATAAGGTCAGCTTTCTTCCATGCTGGCTTTTGTCCTGTGAGGAGGATGATGGGGATCCGGACGACGGGACGCAGGATGGGGGAAGTTTGGGGGATATTTATTTAAATGCCATTGACGGTTCTGTGATTATGGATGAAAATATCTGTGACGGAGCAAATACTTAATCATTGGGAGAACGGGTTCATGATTTCAATACTGATTGTAGAGGATGAGCACTCCATATCGGATTTGCTGAAGCTTAATTTAACAAGGGCAGGATATAAATGTACCTGCGCATATGACGGGATGCAGGCTGCGGATTTACTGGAGGATACAGGGTTTGATTTAGTCATTCTGGATGTCATGCTTCCGAAAGCGGACGGTTTTGAGCTGATGGAATATATCCGTCCGCTGGAGATTCCGGTTATTTTCCTGACGGCAAAGGATTCCATCGAAGACCGGATGCGCGGGCTGACTTCGGGGGCGGAGGATTATATGGTAAAGCCCTTTGAAGTCGTGGAGCTTTTAGCAAGGATTAAGATTGTGTTAAGACGCTACCACAAGGCGGATTCTTGTATACAGTATCAGGATATTGTCATGGATATGGAGCATAATACCGTGTCAAAAGCCGGAAAAATCATAGATCTTGCGCCAAAGGAATATGAGCTGCTTACTTTGTTCATGCAGAATACGGGAATTACCCTTTTTAGGGAAAAAATTTATGAAGAAATCTGGGGAAGCGAATATTCGCTGGAATCGCGGACGCTGGATTTACATGTCCAGAGGCTGCGTAAAAAGCTGGGACTCGAAGAGAGTTTAAAAACCGTTTATAAAATGGGTTACCGTCTGGAGTAGAGGAGGTTTACGATGGGAAGAAAAAAGATTTTTGTATGGCTTGTTACCGTAAGCCTGTTATTTACGGCAGGTTGCAGCAAAAAAGCAGAAAAAATCAAGACCGTGGAGGAAACGCAGACAGAGGCGGCAGAAGAAACTACAAAGCAGGATGATTTTGCACAGTTTCGGAAAGAAGCAACATGGAATGATGATTTAAAAGGAACCTGTCATGGACAGGAGGCGGACATTTCCATTTATGCCAGTATCATACTTCCGGATGATGCACATACAAGCGCAGTTGCAGAGGGAAGGATGATTCATTTTGATGAAAAATACAAGGAAAATGCGTTAAAAGGCGTTTTTGGTGACGCAGATATTTATTATCATGATAAGGCCCACTGGACAATTGAAGAACTGGAAGAAGAAATTGAAAAAGAGGAACACTGGCAGGAGATTCAGGGAAAAAAGAATGTCGGCATTGAGGAGAAAAAAACTCTGGATGAGCTTAAAACATATCTTGCTTCTGCCGGCAGGGAATACACAAAGGCAACAGATTTTTCAGCAGATGAATATATTGCAAAGAAGAACGGGATATGGTGTACCATGGAGTTTACCGTTCAGGAAAACGGATCCCATGTGATGTATTTTGACACATTGAAAGATAATGCTTACGTTCGTGAGGGATTTGGAGAGAACGCAAAATCTATTACGGGCGGCGGTGATTTTTTTCCTGAAGAGGATTCTGCTTTGAACCAGGAAGATAACCTCTGTAAATTCAGCAGGGAAGAAGCAGAAAAAGAGGTGATGGATTTTGCAGGGAAAGCAGGAATTGAAAACCTGGTTTGCACGTATATCAGGGATCAATTTTGTACTGCAGAGTATGCTGGTGGTAAAAGTGACACGGAACTTTATGGTTACAGGATTGGTATAGGTATGGGAGTAAACGGGGAATCCCTGGTTGGGAAAATAACAGATGGCGGGGATTATTATGGAGATGCACGGGTGACGGATGAAGGTGTTATTTCGATAAATATAAGAACTCCGGTGGAGCTGAAGCGTGTTTCAGAGCATGTATCCCTCCTTTCGCTGGATAAGATTAAAGAAGCATTCCGCAGGGAACTGAAACAGCATCTGGATGATTACTGCACATACAAGTGTACAAGGTTCAGGTTTAACAGTCTGGATCTTCGTTATCTATGGCAGATGAAGGATGAAACAACTGGTGAGGGAGCATCAATTCCTGTCTGGGTGCTTACGGATTCCACAAATGATGTGCAAATTTATGTGAATGCAATTGACGGGACAATTATGGATGTAAACAGCTTTTTGTTTTTTAGCAGGCAGGGAGGACAAAAATAATGAATAAGAAAAAGGGTTTTGAGTGTGTATGTATTTTAGTCGTAAACTTGCTATTTACGGCAGGCTGCAGTAAAAAGGCAGAGGATATTACAAGTGAAGCGGTCTGGGAGACACAGACAGAACAGGCGGTACAGACCGAAAAACAGGATGACTTCGCGCAGTTTCGGGATGAAAAGATCTGGAATGATGATCTGCAGGGGACTTACAAAGGGAAAAAGACGGATATTTCCTTTTTTGCAGGGATTGAGGTTCCTGCATGCAAACAGAGCGTTGTTGTGGAGGGGAAACTCTGTGATTTTGATGAGAAATACAAGGAAACGGTTCTAAAAGGAATTGCAGGGGATGAAGAGATTTATTATTACGATATTGCCCACCGCACTACGGAGGAACTGGAATGGGAATTGGGAAATCTTGAGGCACGGATTGAGGATTTTGATGCATATTCTGATACTGCTGCCAGAACCTGGGCTGAACAATGGGAAGAACATTATGATGAAGATGCCGGAAAGACGGAGGAGGAGCTTAAAGAAACTTTAAACGAGATCCGGAAATGTCTTGCCACTTCCAGGGATGAATATACAAAAGCTGCGGATTTTAACAAAGACCAGTATGTCATAAAACGAAACGGCAGATGGTGCAAAATCTATTTTATCCGGCAGGAATCAGGACAGAGAACCATATTTATGGATGAAGGATGGGATAACGGTCCCGGAGGGATATGGAAGGATGCAGAAAATCTTTTTGTTGCAGTGCCGAGTTCGAATCATGACAGTGATGAAAATGAATGTAAATTCAGTCCCAGAGAGGCAGGAGATGAGGCAGTGAACTTTGCAGAAGAGGCAGGAATTGACGGTCTTGTTTTTATGGAGGCAAAGAATTTATATATCAGTCCGTCTTTTTATGATGACAGTACAAAGGCTGTTGACAGGATTTATGGATATGAGATTACTCTGGGTCAGGGTGTGGACGGCGAGCCGATGTTTGGAACTATGGCGGAGGAAGGAATGATTGGCAGGGCGAAGGTGATGGATGACGGGGTTTATTCATTCTATGTAACCAATCCGATGAAAGAGAGCCGGATTTCGGAGCATGTTTCGCTTCTTTCGCTGGATAAAATCAAAGAAGCATTCAAAAAAGAGCTGGCGGAAAATCTGGATCATTACTGCAGTGAGGACAACCGGAAGTTTAAGTTTGACACATTAACGCTTAGTTATCTCTGGCAGATAAAAAATGAATCCACTGGCGAGGGGGCATACATTCCGGTCTGGGTGCTTAAGGATATATCCATGGATCCCCAGGTGCAAATTTATGTGAATGCAATTGACGGAACCATACTGGATAAAGAAAATCTGCAGTAGAAGATGGTGAGGAGATGCCAATGAAACAGATATATGCCGGAATACTCATGATATGTATGTTATTCTGCTGCGGCTGTGCAGACCGGGAAACCGTGGATTTTTCCGTGGAAAGACAGCCTTACGAAAAACAGGAATACAGTACAGACACTGCCATGCGGGGAGATCTGGAGCCGGAGCTGACTTTAAAGCTTCAGGCGGACGGATATGAACGGATTGACTATGATTCGCTGGAAGAAAATCTGGAGCTTCAAAAAGTAAATGTTTCCGTAGGCGATCATGTAAAAAAAGGAGAGCTGCTAGTTTCCTTCCGGTGTGAGGAACTCAGGCAGGCGATTTCAGACTATCAGGAAAAAATAACAGAAAACAGACTTTTAATTGACCATTATGAAAAGCTGATGAAAATTAATCCGCAGCTTTCTTACGGGGAGGATATTACCAGCATAAAAAAAGATGTAAAGGTAGCGGAGCTTTATTTAAAGGAATATGAGGATAAACTGGAAAGCTACCAGATTAAAGCAAGGCGTGACGGAACAATTATCCGGATGGATGACCAGCTTGCGGAGGGTATCTATGAAGCTGGCCGTTCACTGATTACGCAGGCTTCTGGCTCCGGAAAATATGAGGCAGAAAAACCGGAAGGGTATACGTTTCACAAGGGGGAAATTTATGATGCCATGCTGGACGGCGTCAGCTATCCGGTGAGTGTGGAAAAGATTACAAAAAAACGGATTATATTTACCCCCGGGACGGATATGGACGGCGTATCGGCCGATGATATCCTGACGATTACCATACCGCTGGAAAAACTAAAAGACGTTGTCTATGTTCCGGCGGCGGACGTCCACCATGAGGAGGAGTCAGATGAAAAGGATTTTTATTATGTATATGTACTGGATGAAAACGGATACCGGAATGCCGTCATCATTCAGACAGGGGGAAAAGTCGGTGATTATATGGTCGTAAAAGAAGGTTTGCAGGGAGGGGAGAAGGTGTGTAAATAATGGCAGAAAAACGAAGAAGGCAGGGAGCGTTTCTTCTGACTGTGCTCATTTTATTTGGTACATCCTGCGGAAAAAGTAAATGGCAGGTTCCAAAGCTTCTGGAACCGGAAGAAATGACAGCTGCCTGCCGTCCGGTGGAACGCGGAAATGTCGGGAATATACAGCTCTTACTGGCAACCGTTGTTCCTGTGGAATACTGCAGCTGCTTTCCTTCCCAGGTTACGGTTGACAGGATTTATGTATCCGTGGGGGATAAGGTTAAAAAAGGAGATGTGCTTGCAAAAGCGGATACAGGTGCAGCAAAAAAGAAGCTTTCGGATCTGAAGCGGAAGCTTGGCATGGAGAATGAGGTTTATGCGCTGAACTGCAAAGCAGCACAGTTTACAGAAGATGATTTGAAAAAAAGAATTAAGAAAGCTGCACAAAAGAAAAAAGAAACTGAGGAGAAAGTGAACGAAGAACCAGGAGAGGAAACGGAAGAAGGAAAGACATTGGACGAACCGGAAGAATCCGAAAAAGACCTTCGTACACAGCTTGCCGGGCATCAGGAGAATACCCGTTATGATGCAAAACTGCATGATTACCGTGTGCAGAAATTAAACGCTGCCATAAAAGAACAGAAAGCTGTTGTAAATGACGGGATATTAAAGGCAGAGCATGACGGAACCGTTTCTAATATTAAAGACCTCGGGGCAGGCCTTACAGCTTCAGCAGGGGAAAATATTGTGGTTTATTACAATGATAAAAAAACATTCCTTGAGGTGTCTGGTGTAACGGTGGATTCTTACAGGTATCAAAATTACCAGAAGAAATATATTATGGTGGATGGAAAAGAAATAAGGGCACAGGAGATGGCTTACAGTACACAGGAAATGATACTTGCAAAAATAAACGGCCGCTATCCGAATCTGCGTTTTGTATGTCCGAAAGAGGCCGGTTTAAAACCGGGGGACAGCTGTCCAGTATATTTTGTGAAGGAATGCGTAGAGAATGTACTGCTGGCAGGAAATGATTCCCTGCATGAGGACGGCAGTGCTGCCTACGTTTACGTAAAGGACGGTGACGCAAAAGTCCGCCGCGAGGTTACCACTGGCCTGTCGGACAGGTATTATACGGAAATCAAAGAAGGGCTTTCGGAGGGAGAGATGGTTTATTATGAAAGCAGCGAAAAGCTTCCCGGCGATTATAAGCCATATACCGTTTCCACGGGAAATTACAGCAGCAAAAATTATGCACTGTCGTACCAGAAATCCACATTGGATA
>CAYNOE010000109.1:0-9430 GCA_964398745.1 uncultured Lachnobacterium sp. | reverse complement strand
GTGGAACGGTCTGCTTTTTATTTTTTCTTTTTTTGCATTTTTGTGTTTTTTGATAAAGCCGTACTCAGTAAGCTCGTCCTTGATCTGTACGAGGTCGTCCGCAGAAAGCGCAATGTCCAGCGCATTCTGAATGGATTCCAGATGGTCAATCTTTGCCTTTGTTTCCGCAAGCTGCGTTGTCAGTGCCTCCGCAGTGCGTTTCAGCTTCCCGTAGCGGTCAAAATATTTTTTTGCATTTTCGCGGGCGGTCAGGTTTTCATCCAGCGGAATAGTGACTTCTTTATTGTTATCATAAAAATTTTCACAGACCAGTTCCTTTGCGTTTTCTTCCAGACCATAGCCGTATACATTGATTAGTTCCCCGTAAAGCCTGTATTTTTCCCGTTTCATGGAATCTTTCATCTGTTTATTCTGCAACTGGTATTTTTTCTGGTTCCGTTCGAGGGCAGTGGCGACAATTCGCCTTAAATCCGCCGATTTCTGGTGAATCCGGCTGTATACATTTTTTTCCGCGTAAAAAACTTCAAGCACCCTTGAAATGCTTTCAAATTCCTCCTGCCCGTAATCGGCATACATGGTAAGCCTTGTTGCGGCGAATTCCAGGGGTTTCCTGCCGTCCCGTATAATGCAGGGATGAAATTCCTGCCTGCGGATATCGTCGAAAAACCAGACGATATGATTTCCAAGATGTAAAAGCTCTTCCCTGGTGAGGGAGGCTACAGGGGCATCCGCATCCAGGCCGGCACGGTATACGATTTCAGAAGCGGTCAGGGGACTTATCCCTGTAAATGCAGTATAGACCGCTTTTGCCGCAGGAAGCGGTTTTCTGGAGAGAACCTCACAGATTTCTCCGGCATCCATGGCGGATGCATCATATTTGTCCTCCTGTGTGGCGGGGATGAAATAAGGTCTGCCCGGAAGCACCTCGCGGACAGAACTGACTGCCGAGGAAACCCGCTTAATACTGTCAATGATCGTACCGTCTGCATCGCAAAAGATGATATTGGAATGTTTCCCCATTAGTTCAACCACCAGCGTTTTGTGACATAAGTCCCCCATTTCATTCAGGTGTTCAATTTCAATATTGATAATCCGTTCCATATGCGGCTGGCTGATCTTTGTAATCCGCCCGTTTGCGATATGTTTCCTTAAAACCATGCAGAAGACCGGCGCCTGCATAGGACCCGGCTTGTTTTCCGAAGCCAGGTACAAAAAGGGCAGGGCAGCGCTCGCCGAAACCGCCAGCCGGTACTGTCCACTGGTGCCTTTGCAGGTCAAAAGCAGCTCATCGTTCTCCGGCTGCGCAATTTTATTGATTTTTGCATTTAAAAGGGTCTGATTCAGTTCGTGTACCAGACCTGCGATTACAATTCCGTCAAAAGCCATTGTTTACACTCCTTATAATGTTCACTGATACCCATTATAGTATAAAAAACAAAAAAATCCAAATGAATATTTGACGAATTTGCCAATAAGCATTATAATAAAATCAATTATGCATAGTTTATGCATTCTGACTGGAGAATATCAAATGATTAAAAGCATGACCGGATTCGGACGGTGTGAAACCGCGGATGAAAAACGCAGATGCACCGTGGAACTGAAATCCGTGAACCACCGGTATCTGGATATCAGTATACGGATGCCGAAAAAACTGAATTTATTTGAAAATGCAATCCGGAATCTTTTAAAGGAATACATGGAGCGGGGCAAAGTGGATGTATACATCACTTACGAGGATTATACGTGCGACAGCTACGCATTGCGTTATAACCAGACACTTGCTGCGGAATATCTTGAACATTTAAACGCTATGGCAGAGCAGTTTCATCTGGAAAACGATATCCGTGTAAGTACGCTGTCACGGTATCCGGAAGTTTTTGTGATGGAAGAGCAGGAGCCCGATGAAAAAGAACTCTGGAATACGCTTGAGGAGACTCTCAGGACTGCATGTGCAAATTTCAGGGAAAGCCGGATTCTGGAAGGGGAAAACCTGAAAAAGGACCTGACTGCCAAGCTTGGGGAACTTCTTACATGCGTGGATTTTATTGAAAAGCGTTCCCCGCAGATTATGCAGGAATACCGTCTGCGTCTGGAGGAGAAAATAAAGGAACTGCTTGGCGAACGCCAGATAGACGACAGCCGTATTGCGACAGAAGTCACCATTTACGCAGACAAAATCTGTGTGGATGAGGAAACCGTAAGGCTTAGAAGCCATATTTTATCCATGAAGGATACGCTTGAAAAGGGCGGAGCCATGGGCAGAAAGCTGGATTTTATCGCGCAGGAGATGAACCGTGAGGCAAACACCATTTTGTCCAAGGCGAACAACATCGAAATTTCTGATACCGGAATTGACTTAAAGACCGGAATTGAAAAAATCAGGGAACAGATACAAAATATTGAGTAAAAGGGGAAAACTTATGGAAAACAGAGGAAAGCTTGTGGTTGTTTCCGGCTTTTCCGGGGCTGGGAAGGGTACCCTTATGAAGGAGCTGTTAAAACAGCATCCCGGGGATTATGCACTGTCCGTTTCCGCCACAACAAGAAAGCCAAGACCGGGGGAAGAAGAGGGTGTTTCCTACTTTTTTGTAACAGAAGAAAAATTTAAATCCATGATTGCAGATGATGAACTGGTGGAATATGCACGGTATGTAAACCACTATTACGGTACACCGAAAGCTTATGTGTTAAACCAGCTTTCTTCCGGAAAAAATGTTATTCTGGAAATAGAAATCCAGGGAGCTCAGAAAATAAAAGAGAAATTCCCGGATGCCATCCTTATGTTTGTGACGGCTCCCGGCGCGAAAGAACTGTATGAACGTCTGACCGGCCGCAGCACGGAAACCGCGGATGTAATAAAAGCCAGGCTGTCCCGGGCCGCAGAAGAGTCCGCGGGCATCGGGGAATATGATTATTTAGTGGTAAACGATACCGTGGAACATGGCGCGGCGCTGATTCATGAACTGATTTTAAATGAAAAGAACAATGCTGCCTGTAAAAACAAAGAGTACAGGGTATCTGCCAATACAGATTTTATCAATCAAATCAGGGAAGAGCTGAAAAGCCTTCTGAAAGGAGAATAACTATGATCCATCCATCTTATGTAGAACTTATGAAAGTTGTAAATGATGAGGCTGAAATCGGTGAGGAACCGGTTGTAAACAGCCGTTATTCCATTGTACTTGCAACTTCAAAGCGGGCCAAGCAGATTATCGCGGGCGCGGATCCCATGGTAACAAGACCGGTCTGCAATAAACCGCTTTCCATTGCCGTGGAAGAATTATACCGTGGTGATGTTAAGATTGTACCGGATGAGGAAGAGGATAACCAGTAACAAAAAGGGGAGTGGCGCCTGCCATTTCCTTTATTAACCAGAGGAATTATGAAATTATTATTTATTTCGCTTGGCTGCGACAAAAATCTTGTTGACAGTGAATATATGATTGGAATGCTCACTGGGCAGGGAATGGAGATTACTGATGATGAAACCCTTGCAGATGTTATCATTATAAACAGCTGCTGTTTTATCGGGGACGCCAAGGAAGAGAGCATCAATACGATTCTTGAAATGGCAGAACAGAAAAAGACCGGCTGCTGTAAATCGCTGATCGTTACTGGCTGTCTTGCCCAGCGCTACCGGAATGAAATCAAAAAAGAAATACCGGAAGTGGATGCCATCATAGGTACCGGTTCCTGTAACAGCATCTGTGAGGCGGTCAGGGAAACTACCCAAAGCCATTTTTATGAAAAATTTGATGAGCTTTCGGGCTTTCCGGAGCGTAAGGGAAAACGAATTGTCACAACCGGAGGACACTATGCATATTTAAAGATTGCAGAAGGCTGTAACAAAAACTGTACCTACTGTGTCATTCCTTCCGTGCGGGGACGTTACCGCAGTATCCCGATGGAGGAACTGGTATCTTCTGCAGAAGAACTGGCAGCATCCGGAGTAAAGGAGCTTATCCTTGTTGCACAGGAAACCACCCTTTATGGCGTGGATCTGTACGGAAAAAAAAGCCTGCATCTGCTTTTGGACCGGTTAAACGAAATTCCCGGTCTGTTCTGGATCCGGATTATGTACTGTTATCCGGAGGAAATATACCCGGAGCTGGTGCAGTCTGTTAAAAAAAATAAAAAAGTATGCCATTATCTGGATATGCCCGTGCAGCACTGCAACGACAGTATCTTAAAACGCATGGGACGCAAAACAACCAAAGAGGAACTGATAAAACACATCCATGATTTAAGGGAAGAAATTCCTGATATCACACTGCGCACCACATTAATCTGCGGATTTCCGGGTGAAAGTAAAGAGCAGCATGAAGAACTGATGCAGTTTATATGTGACATGGAATTTGACCGCCTGGGAGCTTTTACCTATTCGGCGGAGGAAGGAACGAAAGCCGCTGGTATGCCGGATCAGATTGAAGAATCGGTAAAACAGGACCGGCAGGCAGAAATCATGGAATTACAGGAAGAAATAATTTCCGGTAAAAATATCACGATGAAGGGTACAGAGCTTTATGTACTGATTGAAGGCAGGGTTTGCGATGAAAATGCTTATATTGGAAGAACCTACAGGGACGCCCCGGATGTGGACGGATATATTTTTATTAGTACCAGTGAGGAGCTTATGACCGGAGATATTGTAAAAGTCAGGGTTACCGGGGCTTATGAATATGACCTGACTGGTGAAATTATTTAAGGAGAACCCATATGAACCTACCAAACAAACTGACTATTTTCCGTGTGATTTTAATACCGTTCTTTGTTTTTTTTCTCCTTGCCCCTTATTTTGAAGGGTATGGGAATTACATTGCCGCTGCAATCTTTATTGTGGCCAGTATTACTGACTTTTTGGACGGTAAGATTGCCAGAAAAAAGAATCTGGTTACGAATTTCGGAAAATTCATGGATCCGCTTGCAGACAAGCTTTTAGTCTGTTCCGCTTTAATCTGTCTAATCGAGCTTTCCCGGATTCCGGCATGGATTGTCATTATCATTATCGCAAGGGAGTTTATTATCAGCGGTTTCAGGCTGGTGGCAGCCGACAACGGGGTTGTGATTGCCGCGGGTTACTGGGGAAAATTCAAGACCGCTTCCCAGATGGTAACAGTGGTGATCCTTGTTCTGGATATTCCGAATCCGGCGATTCAGGTACTTGGAACCGTATTTATTTATATTTCCCTGGCCCTTACCATTATTTCCCTTGTGGATTACATTGTAAAAAACAGGGACGTGCTTAAGGAACAGAATTAAAGGGAGGAAGTTTATGCGGATTATAGCAGGAAGGGCAAGAAGCCTTCCTTTGAAAACACCGGAGGGAATGGATACCCGTCCTACCACCGATAAAATCAAGGAAACCTTGTTTAATATCCTGCAGATGGATATTCCGGGGTGTTATTTTCTGGATCTGTTTGCCGGAAGCGGACAGATCGGGCTTGAGGCATTAAGCCGCGGGGCGGAATATGCGGTATTCATAGAAAACAGCCGTAAAGCAGCAAAGTGTATTGAGGATAACATTACATTCACCAGGTTTACAGAAAATTCCAGACTGCTTGTAGCGGATATCATAAGCGGGCTGCGCACCATAGAAGGACAGTACTGTTTTGATTTGGTTTTTATGGATCCGCCATATAGCGGGGGACTGGAGGAACAGACGCTTAAATATTTATCTTCTTCCACCCTGGTAAAACCGGATACCACAATTATTGTGGAAGCATCTGCAGATACAGATTTTTCCTTTCTCAGGGATCTGGGATTTACCATTGTCAGAGCCAAAAAGTACAGAAAAAACATGCATATTTTTATACAGAAGAGGAATTTGTAATGAACAAAAAAGCAATCTATCCGGGCAGTTTTGATCCGGTCACTTACGGACATATTGATATCCTTACACGGGCGTCAGAAATCGTGGATGAACTGGTTATCGGAGTTTTAAATAACAGGGCAAAAAATCCGTTGTTTTCTTTGGAAGAACGTGTTAGTATGATTAAAGAGCTTACAAAAGATATGCCAAATGTAACAGTCGCTTCCTTTGACGGGCTTTTGGTTGAGTTTATGAATGAAATCGGCGCAACACTGATTGTCAGGGGGCTTCGGGCGGTTACGGATTTTGAATATGAACTGCAGATTGCACAGGCAAACCATGTGCAGGATTCCAGGATAGAAACCATTTTTTTAACAACGGATCCGAAATATTCGTACTTAAGTTCTACAATCGTAAAGGAGTTTGCTTCCTACGGTGGAAATATTTCAAATTTTGTGCCAGAGTGTTTCATTGAACGGATTTATAAAAAATATCAGTAAAAATTAAGGAGATTTCCAGATATGAGCAGTAAAATGGAACAGATTATTGATGAAATTGAAGAATATATCGACGGTTGTAAGTATCAGGCACTGTCCAGTACCCGTATTATTGTCAATAAAGAAGAACTTGAAGAACTGATTGCGGAGCTTCGGTCGAAAACACCGGAGGAAATTAAACGCTACCAGAAAATTATCAGTAATAAAGAAGCGATTCTTGCGGATGCACAGGCCAAAGCGGATCAGATTATCGCCCAGGCACAGATTCAGACAACGGAGCTGGTCAGTGAACACCAGATTATGCAGCAGGCATATGCGCAGGCAAACGAGGTCGTCATGCTGGCCACAAGGCAGGCACAGGACATTCTGGACGAAGCGACAAATGAAGCCAACAGCATCCGGATGAATATTATGGAATATGCGGACCAGCAGCTTCGGGGCATTGAGGAAATTCTTTCAGGTGCGCTTGAGGCATCCAGAACGCATTACACGGATTTAATCACATCGCTGCAGCAATGCTCTGATGTTGTGACAAAGAACCGTGCAGAGCTGTTTCCGCAGACGCCGGAGGTGGACAAACCAAAGGAAATTGTCCGTCCGGTGGAAAAGACGGAAGAAAAAAATCCACAGGAAAAGAAGGCACAGGGGCCGGATATTACAGATATTCCAGCCTCAGATGAAGCCATTTCCAAAGAGGAATAATGAAACGCTGGTCTGAAACAGCAGAAGTACCAGCTTGTTTTTCAGATACTGTCTGATTGATAAATCTGTTGTTTTCAGTATTGATGCGGTCTGAAACAGACCACTTATACCATTCCACGAAAGAAAGAGGACGGCAGACAGATACTTTGTACTGTCGCTGCAGGGAAACTGTGCAAGGCATGCAATCCCGTTTGTCACCTCCGTACAGCCCACCAGAAAAAGGTTCAGTCCGGCATTGCGGAATGGAAGCGTTTTGATGACCTCCGACATGATGGAAAACATCATTATATAACCACAGATTCTGATCAGTGTTTCAAATCCGTTCATAATGCCGTCATCAACTGTCTGCATATCCAGATGAAATCCGGATACGGTATTTGTGTTTACAGACGCCTGTTCCTTTGAAAACAGAAGCCGGACGATTCCGTAACATAAAGGAATGCCGTAAATCACAAGATAAACAGCAAAATTTACGTTTAAATCCAGCATGGAAGATACCGCTGTCGTTACAAATACCGGACTCAGATTATTTGTAAAGCAGCATAAAATGGATGCATTTTTGTATGACAGCTTCCCCTCCTTATATAAGTCAGCCGTCAGTTTGCTGCCAATTGGAAAACCAAACAAAAATCCGCAGAAAATAACATACCATTCAAAGCTGCTTATTCTGCTTTTTTTTACTTTTTTCCCGCAGGATAACAGACCGGAAGCGATTACCACATAAGAAAGAATACTAAACGGCAAAAGCGCAGGCAAAAGCTGCGTAAACCAGAGATACAGTCCGCGCCGGGAAGCCTCCAGGGCTTCGGCGGGCGCTGCAAGAAAATAAAAAACCATAATTAAGGTGATAACAATACATCCAATTTTTTTCATACTATAATCTATGAAAGCAGAAAGGACACTATGATGACATTTGAAAATATTTATCCGGAACGTGTATTTTACTATTTCGGGGAGATTGCAAAGATTCCCCACGGCTCTTCGAATACCCAGAAAATCAGTGATTATCTGGCTGGCTTTGCAAAGGAACACGGACTTATTTTCCAGCAGGATAAAGCTGGAAATATAATCATCTGGAAAGATGCCTTCCCGGGATATGAAAATGCCCGACCGGTGATAATCCAGGGACATATGGAAAAAGATTCTGAAAAAAACTTTTTAAACGAAGGACTGGATTTATATGTGGATGGTGATTTTTTAAAAGCCAGGGGAACCACGCTTGGCGGTGATGACGGCATTGCCGTTGCCTATGCGCTTGCGCTTCTGGAAAGCACTGACATTACCCATCCGCCGCTGGAGGTGATCCTTACCGTGGATGAGGAAATCGGAATGCTTGGCGCAGCAGAGATTGATCTTTCTATGCTCAGGGGGCATACGATGTTAAATATTGACAGTGACGAGGAAGGGGTTTTTATCTGCGGCTGTGCCGGAGGAATGTCTGTCCACGCGCGGATTCCGGTCACAAGGGTTTCGGGCAGGGGACAGCAACTGTCGCTGTCGGTGACCGGGCTTGCCGGAGGACATTCCGGAGCAGAAATTGATAAAGAACATGGAAATGCTGTTCTTATTATGGGCCGTGTTTTAAAGGGAATTTATGATAAAATCCCGTTTGGACTTTTGTCTTTGCATGGCGGGCTTAAGGACAATGCAATCCCAAGGGAATGTGCTGCTGAAATTCTTGTTCCGGAAGAAAAGACCGATTCCGTAAAATCCTTTTGCGAACAAATAAGCGGAGTTTTAAAAAAAGAATTTATATCTTCTGATTCCGGCATCATGGTTTCCTGTGAAGATGGCGGGATTTGCGAAGCGTCCGTTCTGGATACGGCTTCCGTAAAGAACATCATTTACTACCTGCGCACTGTGCCAAACGGTATTCTGCATATGGACCAGCAGGTGAACGGACAGGTGGAAACCTCCTTAAACCTGGGAATCATGGAATTAACTGCAGATGCATTAAACACTGTTACTTCCATCCGCAGCAGCGTCGGTACCAGAAAACAGGATGTATGTGACAGGCTTGCTGCCATTATCGAAACACTTGGCGGAACATCCCAAATAAAAGGGGATTATCCGGCATGGGAATACAAGGCCGATTCCGCACTGCGTCCTGAAATCGAAAAGGTATATGAAGAGCTTTTCCACAAAAAACCGGTATTTACAACAATTCATGCCGGACTGGAATGCGGTCTGCTTTCTGAAAAAATAAAGGATCTGGACTGCGTGTCCTTTGGTCCTGCGAATTATGATATCCATACGCCGAAGGAACGCTTAAGCATTTCCTCCACCGGAAGAATGTGGGATTTTCTGCTTGCCTTTTTAAAGGATGCGAAATAAGCAATGCAGATGCGGCTGGATAAATTTCTGTCTGAAGCAGGAATTGGAACACGGAGCGACGTAAAAAAAGAGATAAAACAAAATA
>CAYNOE010000108.1:1474-9498 GCA_964398745.1 uncultured Lachnobacterium sp. | reverse complement strand
TCACTTCCAACCTGTCTAGCGAACGAAGTTTATACCATTTACCTCTTTGATTTTCAATATCTAATCCTTCTTGCTGCTGTAACATTCGCAAAGTTCTATCCCAGTGATGCAAACCAACCTCCGCACATATTTCATTTAGTTTTGAAAGTGGTATTTCCTCGCCAACATGATCTTCTAAATAATCACGTAGAACTTTTGTTCCACTAGTCTTACTCATATATATCATCTCCTAAATACATTTTTTCGGCAATAGCCTCTTTAACTACCATCACACACTCCTCTGGATTCCTTTTTATATCCTTTCCCCAAAACCGTATAACATCCCACCCCATATATTTTAACTGCTTATTTACCTCATCGTCATGCAATATATTTTTTTTGATTTTATTAATCCAAAATTCAGAATTACTCCCTCGTTTTAAAGTACAAACAAGAGAGTCCCAGTCTTTTCCGTGAAAAAATTCGCTATCACAAAAAATTGCAATCATATATTTTGTAAGAACTATATCTGGTTTTCCGGGCAATTTTACATAGTTTTTTCGATATCTAATTCCCTCTTTCCACAACGCTCTTCGTAATATACATTCTATTTGGGTATCCTTATTCTTTATGTTTTGCATATTTTTATGACGTTGCTCTTTGGTAAGCCTATCCATGATACCACCACCAGCCAATAATGTTTTTCAACAAGATATGAGTTACAAAGCTCATATCATAATCTTCCAATATACATTATATCACTTTTGTCAATTTTTTTCTATAATTTATTTGTTCCAAATGTAACTTTTGCACAAAAAGCTCTCAGACAATGCCTGAGAGTCTCATTTCAAAAGCTCATCATATGTTGTTTCAAGAGCAGCCCTGATTGCCCGAAGCTGTGATGCCTTTATATGCTGTATCCCTCTTTCAATCTTTACAAGCGTTTCTCTGGTCATCGGCTCTCCAAGTAAGTGGAGCTTCTTTATCAGTTCCGTCTGCCCTATCTTGCGCTGCTTTCTTATTTCACGGATGTTTTTTCCGATGTGGATAACTTCATCCTGTTTAATCTTCTGCTCCATCTTTGTACCTCTTTCTGAACTCAAATTAGTCCTTTGTGTAATAAGTGTAATCGCTTATCATAGTTTAATGGGACTAGTATCAGTCCACTTCATGAAAAGTGTGCCGCCTACCCCTTCAAAACATACCCGGAAGGAGGTGCGAAAAAGTGGTAAGTTATGAACTTATAGGCAGAAGAATAAGGGAACTCCGCTTGCAGCAGAAAATCACGCAAGAGAAACTTGCAGAACTGATTGATATGTCTGTTCCGTATGTCAGCTACATAGAAACAGCAAAAAAGAAACCGAGCCTTGAAACATTAATCCGTGTTTCCAATGCACTCGGCGTAACAATGGACGAACTGCTGACCGGCAACCAGCTCCACAATCCTACTGATTATCAGACAGACATTGACCTGCTGTTGGCAGAATGTTCCCAGAATGAAAAAAGGCTCATTTTTGAACTTATCCGTTCCGTGCGCGATATTTTCCACGCTAACCAATGGAGCCTTTAAAAAATGAATAGCCACAAATTAAAACATATTTTTTGTTCTCCAAGAATAAACCACAGGTTAAATGCTTAATCTGTGGTTTATTTTCTTTTGTAATGAAAAAAATATAATAAAGGGCATATTGTTTTGAAAGGATATCACCATGAAGGAAATTGAAGAAAATATCATTGATGCAGGCGAGCAAAAACGCAGAATCCGTGAACGCTACAAGGGCATTGATCCAAATGAACTGGACTTTATCCCAGCTCGTGAAAAAGAAAACATACATAAATCCGATGTCCAACTCCGTGTGGCAGTGTATGCAAGGGTATCCACAGATGATCCAAACCAGACATCTTCTTATGAGCTGCAGAAAAACCATTATAACGATTTTGTCAACAATCATCCGAAGTGGACACTTGTAAAGATTTATGCTGATGAAGGTATTTCCGGGACATCCCTGCAGCACAGGGACAGTTTTATGGAAATGATAAAAGACTGCGAACAGGGAAGAATCGATATGATTGTAACCAAGAGCGTATCACGCTTTGCAAGAAATATCGTTGACTGCATTAAAATAGAACGGGACTTGAAGAAACTTGCGCCGCCTGTCGGAGTGTTTTTTGAGACTGAACACATATACACTTTGGACGAGGATAGCGAAGTAATGCTATCCATTATGGCAATGATGGCACAGGAAGAAAGTCATACCAAAAGTGAAATCATGAACGCCTCTATTGAGATGCGATTCCGAAGGGGGATTTTTCTTACTCCCACCCTTCTCGGATATGATCAAGATGCGAACGGCAATCTTGTTATAAACGAAGATGAAGCCAAGATAGTCCGTCTCATTTTTTATATGTATCTGTACGGATATACCTGTCAGCAAATCGCCGATACGCTGACTACTTTCGGTCAAAGCACCAAAAAGGGCAATACTGAATGGTCTGCAAGTTCCATATTACAGATACTCCAAAACGAACGGCACTGCGGGGATGTACTAGCAAGAAAAACTTGGACTCCGAGCTTTCTTGACCACAAATCCAAGAAAAATAATCAGGACAGAAACCAATACCGACATAAAGACCACCACGAAGCCATTATCAGCCGTGATGATTTTATTGCAGTCCAGCGCCTCATCAGCAATGCCAAATATGGAAATAAGGGATTTCTTCCGGAACTTCGTGTCATCCCAGATGGTGTTCTGAAAGGATATATACCCGTGAATCCACGATGGGCTGGATTTAAGGCTGATGATTATTATGCTGCAAGCAACAGTGTGGATTCGTCATCTCCCACACCGCCAAATCCTAACGAAATTACCGCACAGACAGGCGATTTTGATTTAAGGGGATATGAAGTGGCAAGGGCACAGTTTTTTGATACAGCCGACAAAATCAGTGTGACCTTTTCTGCCTCTGACATCAAATTTAATACGGCTGCTGTGCGAAAATTTGATAAGAACATATACATTGAAATGCTTATCCATCCAAAGAAACGCTCAATTGCCGTGCGGAGCTGCACGAAGGATAACCGTAACCATATGCAATGGTCACGGTCGCATGATGCTTCATTTCTCCCTCGTCCAATAAGCGGAAATGCGTTTCTTCCAACCATCTATAAAGTATTCGGTTGGAACATCAACTGTAAATACCGCATCTTAGGGCAACTTCGTGAAAAAAACGGAGAATCCGTACTGCTCTTTGATGTCAGCGACACTGAGGTCTTCATTCCTACAGAAGCCTTGGAAACACAGAATGATGATATGCCCATGACACCATTCATGGGCAGTAAAAAAAGTGTTCTTGCCTATCCCGAAACATGGGCTGATACTTTTGGAAATAACTATTATAAACAGGCACAGGCAGAGGAGTTCTCCCGATTCCCCGACAATGTCAAATGGCATACCGATATGGCAGGGAAACCTTATAAAGAGCCTGACCTTAAACCTACGGGAATTGATGAACTCCGCCAACATATAAACAGCATAATGGATAATATGAAACAGGAGACACAGCATGAATAACAAACCTTCAAAGAAGGATATGGAAGTTATTGAGGACAATTCCTTTAGCTATGACGGATATCAGGTCGTGCGTGGAGAGTTTTTTGCACACATTTACGAGCCTTCCTTTACCTTCAGCAAAAACAAAATATCAGTCAATACTGCCTGTGTAAAGAAACTTCCTGATACGGATTATGTACAGATACTCGTCAACCGCAAGGAAAAGAAGTTGGCTATCCGCCCATGCTCCGAATCTGACAAAGATTCTTTCCGTTGGAGTACTGCAAGTACAAAAAAACGCTCTCCCAAGCAGATAACCTGTAAAGTATTTTACGCAAAAATTCTCTCCCTTATGGGATGGAGTCCTGATTACAGGTATAAGCTACTTGGAAAACTGATAAAATCCGGCGATGAGCTACTGTTCATATTTGACCTGAACACTCCTGAGATATTCAGATGCTCTAGTAGCACGGATGGAAAAACACAGTCTTCACGGATGCCTGTCTATCCGGAAGAATGGAAAAACCAATTCGGACTGCCTGTAGAGGAACACCACAAATCCCTTCAAATAAACATATTTGACGGATATGCCGTATTCGGCATACAGGATACCCAAAAAGAAAGTGAGGATACCGCCCTTGAGCAAACAAACATTACAGCCGCCAATTCTGTGCATTGACCTGAAAAAGAACCGCATACGGATACACCGCTGCACACTTCAGATGCTTGGAAATCCCGAATATATCCAACTTCTGATAAATCCAACAGAGAAAAAGATTGCAGTGAAAAGAAGCACCCGAAATGACCGTCCTTCCTACAGGATGCATATAAATTCTCCTGAATGCTGCGAACTATATAGCACATATTTTATGGAAAAGCTGATGTCTGTCGGCACGCATCTTGAGACAAACCAATCATACCGTTTATACGGCAAAATCCGTGCCAAAGATGGAATTGCTTTCTTTTCCCTGAGTGAAAGCATTCTTATTGAAGAAAATTGAGGAAATGCGCTATGACTGAACTGACCACAGACATTGAATTTAAAACACTGATATATCCTGTCTCAGATGAAGAGTATTCCGCTTTAGACAAAGACATTTTTTTTAACGGCTGTCGGCACAAAATCGGAATATGGAACAATATCATTATAGATGGGCATAAAAGATATGAAATCTGCAAAAGGCGTGAACTTCCGCTTTATACATTCGATATGGCATTCAACAGCCGCGCGGAAGTCGTCAGTTGGATATGCAAAGGACAGCTTTCCCGCACCGACTTGCCGGAAGAGATGCGAAAATATCTCATCGGAAAATACTATGAAGCGGAAAAGGAACTGTACATCGCACAGCTAAAAAAGCAAGACATAAATCCAAAGCTTCGTGGATATCAATACAGGATTGCCGGAATAATCGGCAAAGAGTGCAATCTCGTAGCTGGCACGATATATAAATACGGTATCTATGCAAAGGCACTCGATAATGTACTTTCAAAGAATCAGGCTATTGTCAATAAGATACTGTCCGGCAGACTTCGAATATCTCACGATAATATCATCGAACTTTCCCGGCTTCCACGAGACGAGGTATGTGCCTTGGACGTCAGCCTGTCGGAAAATAATATCGAGCGTATTGGTTATTCGGAAATGAGACACGAACTGCAATGGCAGCGCCTCCCCTCTGTTCCTATAACAAAGAAAAAGGAAGTGCCCTCAATGCCGATTAAGGAAATCCCCGAATATGATCCTGATGCGGAATTATCCAGTCTCACACTTACAATTCCCTCATGGATCAGTTCCATTGAGCGAACCAAAAGCACTGCAGAACTTTCAAAGACCAGTGATTTAGCCCGTAGTAAATTATCAAAGCAACTGACTTTCCTAAAAAATGCAGCCATGCAGATGCAGGAAGTTTTAAAGGAGAACGAAAAAAATGGATGAACAGTTATCACAATATGTTCCTAATGTACACTTTGAACAGATACCGATTAAAAATCTTGTATCCAATCAGGAGTATCAACGCAATCTCTCAATCAAGCACGTCCAAAAGGCAGCCGCCAACTTTGACCTGTGCCAAATCAATCCCGTCAAAGTAAGCCGCCGTGACGGAATCAATTATGTATTTAATGGTCAGCACACCATTGAAATTATCGCAATGGTGTCTGGCTCCCGTGAAACTCCCGTATGGTGCATGATATATGATGAGCTTGAATATGAACATGAAGCAGATATTTTTGCCAATCAGATGAAGTATGTGAAGCCGCTTCTTCCGTATGAAGTATTTATGGCCAATATTGAGGCAGACAGTGACAAGCACATAATTATCAAGGAATTAGTGGAGTCATATAATCTTGCCATTACCCCATCTGCAATGCCAAATGGGATATGTGCGGTTTCAACACTCGAAAAAATCTATGACCGCTATGGGCTGCAAACCCTTGACCGAATCCTTCGGCTCTGCATAGGAACATGGGAAGGTGCGCCACAGTCTTTCAGTTCCAATATGCTGAACGGAGTCGCCCGTCTGGTTAATGCTTTCGGAGATGACCTAAACGACAATATTTTCAAAGAGAAAGTAGGCCAATGCTCCGTCAAGGAGATTGCAAGGAATGCCAAAGACCGCCGTCCCGGCTCCGCCGGCTATGCTGAAGCACTCCTTTTGGCATACAACAAAAGCGGACGAAGTAACAAACTTCCCTTCGACCAGTTATTCACGCATAAAATCAATAAAAAAGAATCTGAAGATAATCAACAGCTTGACCTGTTCACAGACGAAAACGAGTAGCCAATCGCTACTCGCTCATGCCAGTGTTATTTTCTTCCATTCAGCTGAAACCTGTCATGTTCCATAATATGCCGCAAAGCGGTTTGCAAATTAGGCTCGTCCCTATGAACATGAAACTCATCTGACCGCTTATGCTTATGATACACCTTGTAATGTCGAAAACGGGGATATTCCTCAACAACCAGATGCCAGTAGTGTCTTGTATTATTGGATTGAATACTAATAGCAAATCCACCCACTTGTAATATTGTAAAATATTTTTTGTTTATCAATTTTAGTTCCTTATTTGTTATCATGTATTACTCTCTCCGTATTTCATTCTCATTCGTAATGATCTGTCTCCCATTCTAAATCCCAGTTCTTCAATCCACTTCCCCAAAATTCTAATTGCCGGTGTACAGTTGTATCTGTACCCTGACTGTTCTGAAACCATTAATTTTCTGTATTCTTTATGTGTCATACGATTATTTTTCTTTTGCTGAACAGTATAACTTTTGCGAAATTATAGATACTTTTGCAAGATTGTTCTCCAAACTTTTATCCCCTCTGTCCCAACTAGGACAATGCGAAGATATTCGCCTCGAAAAGCCTTCAGAAATAATGTAACTTTCGGCGATATGTAAACGCATAAACGCCCAATTTACGGGCTTTTTCAAGGGGTAAGGGGATACCAAAGATAACATCTTAACACCTGAAATCGCCAGTATATGCGCAATTCCATTTCGTTGGTATAATTCCTTTACCTCCTCGGTGAGGCCGGATTTTTCCCCGAGAAGCATCGCCGCCACAATCCCCGCCTCTTTTTCCGGCAGACAGGACGATAGCAGGCCGTACCAGGCCGTCCGTAACTCATAAAGCCACTGCGCCCTTGCATTTACTGTATTTTCCTCAATCGTCAGCGTTTTCGCAAAACACTTGCACTGGATTCCCTGTTCGGTATAATATTTATATTCGTTGAATTGTCCGGGATTTCCCGGAATTGAAAAAGAAGATGCCGTACCGGCAATAGAAATAATGTGGCCGATTTTAATATCGCGGAAAATAGATTGTCCCGCTGGCCCATATACTTTCATCCTCTGGCAGTAAGTCTGCCCATCCTGTATCACATCACAAACTACAAGAGACTGTTTTTCACCGATTCCCTGTATCTGCTCCACCTGGCAGGAAACATGGATTTGTCCCTCCCACCTGCCAGATTCTATCGGAGATTCCGACAGGATATACCATAAAAACAATATTCCGACAAAAATCGCTGACGCCGCACAAAGCGGGCGTCCCTGCATTGATTCACACCCCTTCCTCTTTTTTTCGCTATTTTTCCATAGCCGTATTCTCTTCCGTGCCGCCCATCAGTAAATCCAGGTTTCTCTCAAACGGAAGATAAAAATTTCCCATTTCCCCATATTTATCCTGTGGTTTCCCATCTATCATAAACTGAACCTTATTCACATTTGGCAGTTCACAAAGCGTATTGACAACCGAATAAATTACGACATCGCTGGACACACCGGAAACCATTTTCGTAAATTCCCTGCTCAAATCAACATAGCACACTTTATTCCGTATCGTCGTACTGTTGAGCACAGTATCTGACGGTACGGCAGCCCTGATATGGCTGGTATCCGCCTGTGGTATGGAATCCGGCCCGTCAATCAACTTCTGCACAAGCATCTGTGCCAGAGGCCTTGCCGCGTTGTAAGTCACCTTCGCCGAA
>CAYNOE010000108.1:0-1464 GCA_964398745.1 uncultured Lachnobacterium sp. | reverse complement strand
TGTCCTCCCTCGTCTGCAAAATACAGTGTGACCTGCTTGCTCTGCTCTGCCTGTTCGCCGCCAAAATCAAGAATAAAGGAATCCGATGACATCAAACCGATGGACTCCCCCCGAATCATCAATGGCTGGTCCTCAACAAAAAATTCCACGTAATCCACACCCTCTACCTGACAGAGTGTCTTCACAATCGCCGCACGCACCAGCACCTCATCAATTCCCTCCAGATTCTGATACGCTGCCGTAAAATAAAGGGAGAGCTGATTTTCTTTTAACTGAAAATCATTGATTTCTATATCGGCTGAAACCACGGGCTTATAGTGGCCATCCGGGTTCTCTGTCATAAGCTTTTCCAAAAGTTCCGTAATTATTTTTACGATATCCTCTTTATTTCCATTGTAAAAATATTGATCAGATTCCAGACCTGTCCCCTCTTCATCCAGATAATACACCTGATAGGGAATACCCCCTTCCACGTGTTCCCCGCTGCAGCCGGCCAGGCAGACACAGACGGAAAAAAGAGCAATCCAACAAATAACTTTTCGCATTTGCGTCTCCCTTCTCACTCTAAATAATTTAACGGAATCCGCACATTAAATGTCGTTCCCTGTTTTTCAACACTGTGGACTTTGATGGAGCCGCGGTGAAGCAAAATAGCATTCCTCGTAATTGCAAGCCCAAGCCCGTTTCCACCTGTCTCCCGCGAACGCGCCTTATCCACCCGGTAAAAACGTTCAAAAATACTATCCTGCAATTCCTCCGGAATCCCCACGCCGGAATCTGAAACCTTGAGATAGAAAAACTTGTGGTCCGCATTCAGCGAAACCCGTATCCAGCCGTTGTCATAATTATATTTTATGCCATTCTCAATCAGATTCCGAAATGCCATACCAAGTTTTACCTCGTCAATCTTAGCCGTTACCGGACGGACACTCTCAAAGATTATCTCAATATTCCGCTTGTCAGCAATCGGCTGAAGCTGTTTTAAAATATGTTCTACCATTTCGTTGACATTCACTTCCGTAATAACGACGGAAGCCGCATTTTTATCCATTTTTACAAGGGAAAGGAGGTCATTAATGATTTTATTCATCCTCTCAAGTTCCTCGTTGATATCAACCATAAATTCCTGATAGAGTTCCTCCGGAAGCCCTTTTTGGCCAAGCAGCGATTCTGCCAGAACTTTTACGGATGTAATCGGGGTTTTCAGTTCATGGGAGACATTTGAGACAAATTCCTGCCTGGCGTCCTCAAGATTTTGCAGGCCGCTGAGCATATTATTAAAATTTTCCGTAATCTGTTCTTCTTCCAGATAATGATGCAGTTCCATCGTCTCATTAAAGTCCCCGGCAGTAATCACAGAAATAGAAGCGGCGACCTCGCGCATCGGCTGGACAATCCGCCCGGAATAAAGAACGGAAATAACAATAATAGAAACTCCTATTAATAAAATTAAAGTAAGGGAAA
>CAYNOE010000107.1:0-9513 GCA_964398745.1 uncultured Lachnobacterium sp. | reverse complement strand
TGCATTCTTCCCACCCCCTACTTTCTTGGAGATATGCCAGCAAAAGAAAGAAGTTTCCGTGTTGCTGTATGCACACTCTTAAAATACTCGTAATTAGGGTTGCTTTTGTCACAATTCATACCGCGAACAAAGAACTGCACAAGATTGCTTGTACAAAGTGAATTTGCAAAATCAATGTCATGCGCAATATATGCAGAATTTTTTGAATTCAATTTACGCCCGTACTCCCTTGACCGTATAAGTGTAGGTAAGTTTATCGTTGACTTTTGGTCGTAATTACCAAACAGATAAAATACTTTTTCTTGATTAAATTTATACTTCTTGAAGAAGTAATTTACAACCCAGTCTTCCTGAGGGAGACAAACCACAATTACATCAGCGTGGTTCAAAGCAAACATTGATAATTTGTTGTTTCCACCGTATGTATCAACCAGCGTTAGATCAAAAACGTTGTCAAGTGACTCAAATGCACTAGGCAGAATCCTTAACAAACCAGTGAAATATGCTGTACTGTCAAAATCAGCTGACTGCGGGTACACTGACAGCTTTGAATCCATGAACGAAATGGCGCATGTCTCGACTCCTCCAGCTATGGCACCACCTTTCACTGTACGTATCAGTGCATCCATACCGGTGCTGTTGTACTGCTCAACATTCTCCTTATCACTGCGTTTGAAAAATGGATATTGGAGATTGTTTTTGTTAAACTGCGTTTGCAGGATACTGGTAGAAAATTTCTGGTATCCTGCACATGAACATGCAATTGACAGTAAATTGCTGGAAACCGATGCATGACCAGGCATGCATGACCAAAATACAATATGCATAATTAAATCATCCTTTCCGTAACGATTTCCACGCCTTGTCGAGTTCCTTTTTACTGAAGTCAGTATCAAGCATATGCTCAACAAGGTCCCGGATGCTTCCAGACAACCAAGTAAATTTCATTTTTACAGAGTACTGCAGATAAGTTCTGGCAGCTACATCTGTATCTGTGTCATCTAGCATGTATACGTCCGATTCACGAAGTGCCAGATTTGGCACTTCGTTTATAATAAATTGTGTGTTTAAAGAGCATGCCCCAGAGTATCTGACAACCAGATATCGAGGAACATCTGGAACTTTAATATCCTTTAAATGTACGATGTTATTTTGCTGGAAATCTGTAACAAAATACAGCTCATTGCACAATGACAGATTTGTTGAATTATTACCAAAGTAAATCATCACAAAATCATAACCGGCAAATGCGCCGCGTCTTAAAGGTGCCATTGTTAAACCAACACCATCAACATCTGCAAACTCTCCGGCATGAATATCACCATGATACAGATACTGAAGTCCATGGTCATGTGACATGTCCACCATAAGTGCATTCTTTCCAAGCCTTTTTGCCAGGCATGCAGTATAGTATACAAGGTCGTAGCACTCAAGTCCGACAAAACCAAACACTTTTGACATACTGCCACCTCCTAATTCCCATAAGTGACAGTAGTATCGTTTTCTGCCGTACTGTCAGTTTGCCCAGTATCCCCGCTTGTTTCTGTAGATTCTGTTGCAGGTGCAGGTGTAGGCGTAGGTTGCGCAGTAGTTCCGGTAGCAGCTCCACCGGCAATCGCTTTGAGGGCTTCGCTTGTATCCTCACTCTGGTCAAGTTTCAGCTCAAAATCAGGATACGCCTTCTCAAAGGCCTTCAGTCTGTCCTCAATTGACTGGCGTGCAGATACACTAAGAGCTGCAGCAGCTTCCTGCACGATATTAGGGTCTTTTTGCATAAGTGCAATGACAGCTTCATTTGGCTGATATGTAACAGTATTCGCTGGTTGCACCTCAGGTTCAATGTATTTTGTTGTATAAATCATTGCGCCGTGCAAATTCGCATCAACAATAGCCCCATCGAGATTCAAAATCTCATGTTCCTGAAGCCACAGGTAAACAATGTTTGATGCAATAACCGGATTCTGAATTGCCACTTTTGACACAACAATGTAATCTTCGCCATTTGGGAACAGTATACGCACATCAACAAAATCGCCTTTCAAAAGATTGGCACTAAGATTGATAAATGTGCACTCACGTTCATTCATTTGTTTGGGCATCTCTGTGGCAACAATATTTGTTGTAATAGGTGTATTTGCAGGAATGTCAACTACTGCTTGTTTTCCAATGCAGTCGGCAGTTGCAAATGTAGTAACATTCGCACCTGACGCAAATGTAGCCATAGAGACATTCACACCATCCTGCAGAATGTCACCCTGATTTATGTCCGTTAAGGCAACATAGCCGGATCTGTTATTGGCTGCAATCTGTGCATTTAAAGCATCTGTCTGCTCTTGTAAATCCTGTTTCAGGGCAGTTGTGGAACGATAATACAAAAAGACTGACACACCGAGGGAGACAAAAAGAACTCCAGCCAATATCTCCAGTATCAGCGTCTTGTGTTTTAGCAACCACCTTACTTGTCTGTTATTTCTCACTATTAAATCCTCCATTTCTAATTAGTCGTTTGCATATGACTGGATTTTCACCCAGTTTTTCATACACTATTCCGTATTTAGTTCCCTTGGCATGTACAATCATTCCACTCCCGGCGTACATGGCAACATGCCCAATTTTAGCTCCACGACTGAAAAATAGCAGGTCACCAGGTTGTAACTCATTCATACCCACTGTTGTGCCAACATTTGCTTGGTCCCCTGAATGCCTTGGTAGCGCAACACCAAAATGCTGATACACAAGTTTTACAAAACCTGAACAGTCACATCCGTCTGTTAAACTGTTGCCTCCCCAGACATATGGGTTTCCGGTGAACTGCAGTGCGTATTTAACTATCACACCGCCAGCCGCACTGTCAAGGTCTAATTCTGGTACAGAAGAATCTGGCATGTCAACATTAAAGTCATCTGCCAGCTTTTTTAGCTGTGTGTATATGCTTTGTAATGTTTCCGAAGAATCATCGAAAGCAGTAACTTTGACATACAGTTCTTCAGCTGCCTTGTCCTTGTAGAGCAGGGCCTTTTTGTCCTCAAACATTACTTCATAGAAATCATCATCCTCACCCGAAACAATAAATGATGTATTACCTGCGACAATTGCGATTTCTTTAAGTGTGTCTATGTCATACAGATAAGTCTGATCTGTCGTTGTAACTTTTTTGTCAAACTCGTCAGGATGTTTTACAACATATCTTGAAAGTTTATCCCCCTGCAGAAAATCATCCGCATTAAAATACAGGATTTTGCCATTGTATATGATTTTGTTTCCCTCAAGAATCCTGACTACAGTTCCGCGTTCGATAGTGTTGCTGGTCTCTTTAGTTAAAGATCTGTCGGTATACAATCTGACTTTTTGTACTGCCATTGCAGGTATGCCATCCGACTCATGCGTATCATTCGTGATAATACGCGCCTCAGTTTCAACAGGTGGTAACGCCGATGGTATCACCAATGATACAGCTAATGATGCTGCAAGCACTGTATAAAGTTTATTCTTCATTGCCACTCCTTTCTGGATATTCTTTTATGTCATCTTTAGGATTATCAAGACTGTGATACGTACCTGTTGGTATAACACTGTCATAGACTACATCTTCGACCTGCTGGGTGTGCATATCTCGATTCAGGTTTGAATAACTGGCTGAATTAGTCCGGTTCACATTTGGATTCATCCTATAGTCATAAGCATCCGGGTCATAATATCTGCTGTCATACACACCATCCGGGTCCCCATAGTCATATGCATCCCGTCTGTATCCAGCAGGACCACGTCGCCTCCTTGGCACTCTTGCACCGTAACCATATCTGTCTCTGCCGTAACCTGGACCAACACGTTCATCCCTTGAAGCAGCCATTCTTGCACCTAACCTGTCAAACATAGTTCCGCTTCCATAGTACTCCGGATTGTGATTGAACAACCCGCCAGTTCCCTCATAGCGACTGTCATACGCGTCCCTATATCCTCTTCGCATGATTCACCTCCTTGTTCTTATTGCCGATTGTTCACTGTCTGTTGCCTGTCTAAACAATCATCAAACAGTATTTGCACAGTCTTCACATATTTCAAACACCGAGATTTTGCGCCGGCTGAATTGTCGTTCATCTGTTCACTTGTTAAATTCTTGATGCTCTGAACCTTAAATACAGGAAGCCCCAGTGCCCGTAAATAAAATGATGTATCTGCATCATAGCAGTCAGGAACCTGCACAAATCCTTTTCCATCTCTGGCAATCTCATTTATAATCTGTACAGGAACATCTATAACCGGCAAATCCTCCAATTTCTCTTCTGTACCAAACCCACTGCTTGTCATACCATCAACAGCACATACTGTGTTTTGGAACACACTGCGTGCGTTTTCAAGGAATAGGTCAGGCACTGCAAGCGTAGGAGAAAAATGTGTAAGAATTAACTTCTTTACATTTGCTTCTTTTGCGCACAGCGCAGCCTGTGAAAATGTCATATGTACTGGCTTGCTGCCAATACTTGATTTCGGAATTTGTGAATCATCGCCATATGAACCGTCAAGAATTGCAATGTCGGCATCCCTGCACCCGTCAATCAGACCCTGGCACAAACCGGTATCTGTAGCGTATACAAGTTTTTCTATGAAACGGTTCTCGCCAAAAACACGGTTGATGTTCAGCACAATATTGTTAAACTCAACCGTATACCCCTTCTGCATTGCAGCAACCACATTTGGGCTAAGACCTCCTGCTTCAACCCTGTTACCGTCATATCTTGGCATATGTATTACCTCGAATGCATATCCAAGGCATGGTACACTATGCTGCAGTCGTATTGGTGTAACCGTAATACCCGGGAATTTCAGCACATCTCCAGCTTTTATCTCCACAACAAAAACAGTAAATAATGGTCTTGCAATCATCGCAAGTGCATTTCTTATCGTTTCCTTTATTCCGGAGGGTCCATAGATAACTAATGGTGCTGACCTTCCGTAATTTGACAGTGTTAGCACAAGTCCCTGAATACCAAGCACATGGTCTGCATGTATGTGTGTAAAAAGCACCGCATTGACATTATGCAAACTCATATTGAATCGCTCTGCTGCAGTCTGTGTTCCCTCCCCACAGTCAACAAGCAACTGTGTTCCATTGCTTTTAACAAGCAATGCAGATAATGCTCTATTTGGAAGCGGACGAACGCCGCCACTTCCCAAAAATTTACAAATCATCTAACCCTCCAAATCGCCATTCAAAAGTATATTATATACATCTTCATTAAACTCAAATACCTCATCCCGATGACACCAGACGCCATAATAGTTCAGCAATGACTGCATCTCGTCCACAGAAATGGTATCCCACACCGAGCAAATCTTTTCGGCTAACTCCAATAGTGCATTATCATTAAGTGATGTATTAAAATAATGCATTAGAAGTTCCTCAAGAACGTCCACAAATTCATCAAATGTTCCGTCTATCATAATCCCTCCAATCTACTTTTGCCTGCAAATAAAACAAAAGCTTACTGCAAACACTAGTACAATGACTGGTCTGTGATTCTTGTGTTAGCAAAAGTGTTAAAGTTTGTAAAACCGTCATTAGGCAGCCCAGACGCTATAGCATCATGGTAAATTTCTGTGCGTGAATCAATCATGTCACAAAGATGAACTATCACTGCTTCTACAACTGAGGGGACCTTTGGTGAACCGAAATCAGTGGTTCCATGATGTGCAAGAATACAGTGACAAACTAATTCCTTTTTTGTTTCTGGAAAGCCAGCAATGGCATTACAAGCATCTCTTACCATATTCTGACTTTCAACAACATGCCCTATGAAATTACCAGTGCTTGTAAATCCATGGGCGGGAAGAGGCTGCAACTCGTTCATCTTCCCAATATCATGCAACAGTGCAACAGTCACTGTTAAATCTTTGTTTACAAAATCATAATTGTCAGCAACACCTGCAGCAAGCCTGGTAACATTCAGAGTATGTTGTAACAACCCGCCGCTGTATGCATGATGTATTGAACTGGCAGCCGGATGGTCACGGAACTTCTTTATAAAAGATGAATCCATGTAAAAATACTGTGTAAGTTTTAAAAGCCAACTGTCCTGAATTTTGCTTACATATCTGTCAAGCAACTCTGAAAGCATTTCATTATTATCAAAACGGCTTGTAATAATCAGTTTCTCCATAGGAACTGAATCTGAGTCAGCCTTCTTTATTGAAGTCACAGTTATCTGCAGCTGTTCTTTGTACATCTTGACAATGAATCCTGCAAACACCACGTCTCCCGAAGTAAGTCCAGTCAGCTGATGTGTATTCTCCCACATCACACCCTGAATCTTACCGGATGCGTCTTCAATGGTAATTCTGCCAAACTGTTTTCCAGACTTGGCTGAACAAATTTCGAGATTACTTAGTAAAAAGTAATCACTCGCAATGTCATTTTCTTTTAAATCACAAATCATAGTGTACCTCCAAATACCGGGGGATGCTGTCCCCCGGGTCTTATATTAATAAGATTTTGCGTAGTCCATTATTGCAAAATCAGTATCCATCAGAGTCTGCTCGTAACCGTATTTTTTGTACAGACGGTTAAACAATGCTGATTTTGATGTACATCCGATTTTGCTTACCTCTTTAGCAAAGAATGCTGTATATGGGTCCCAGTCAAACCTCGTGCGAAGCATAATATCCCAGTCAACCCAATCCTTGTACCATTCCAGGCTGTAGCGTTTTAAATTCTCCTCAATGATATCTTTATTGTATTGGTACTTTACGAGGAAATCCCCAAGCTCTTCCGGAACCTCAGCATTCAGCAGACTGGCTGAATAATTGCTGCACAGCCATGGTTGACTTCTGGTCCAGTCAACTTCATCAACAAAATGTTTGTCCAGAAGTGGTGAATTATTCTGTATCTTCCAATTACTTATGTCCTTTTTGTATTTGCAAAAGACATACCACTTGACATAATCCTGCACGGACTTGTCTGTAAACCCACGTGTCTTGATCAAGTTGTCGCCACACCACTGGTAAAAATCAAGGTCTGCATCAGATTCGTCACCAGAAAGTTCGTTAACTACCTTAAAGTAGTAGCCTCTCTGCCGTTTTGCCTCGTCAAGTGAACAAATTTCATTTACATACTTAAAGTATGGTTCGTTCACCGGAACGCATCCAAGTCCGCTCCATTGAAAGTTGAGTGTGTTGAAATACACATTAAAATTTTCAAGGTCTGTATCCGGCCAAATCAGGGATGCACGCAGTATTTCAGCGCGGTGGTTGTTGAATTGTTCAGTTGCCCTGACAGTTCTCACAACTATGTCTTCGTTTAGTGCATTGTACACAAACTCCGTATTCTGAACAGCGGAACCAAGAATCTCCAGTTCATCTTCTGTCAGACTATCAAATGATGCTGATAGTTTGTATGCAAAATACTGCACTGACACCGGAAGACCTCCAGTGTTGTAATCAATCGGAACACGCGGATCACGTTTTCTCCGTACTTTTATCACCGCCTTTAAAATCTTATTTCGTGTGTCCTGTTCGAACACATCTATACAATCATGAAGAATATCATATCTACCCGTTGCAGAACACCAGTTCAGCAATGCGTCCTGAACGCACCTGCTGTCTCGCAGGAATGGTAAAAACAGCCTTAAAGTGTCGCTGTTCAGTTCTGTTATGTATTCATCAGGTCCATTCTCTTTTATTGCTTTTTCAAGAAATTCCGTGTCATAGCATCCAGCAAGACTTGGATAGCATGAATACCATGCATTCATCAGACCGTAATAGTACCCATCACAACAGAAAATCTTCATCAGGTTAAAAGTATCAATTTTCTCTGCGAGATCTGGATACTGCTGCAGGGAATAATCCAGAACACTTAGCAAATCCTTTGAAGATAGCACAGCCATTTTTCTCTCGATAAGGTTGTCGTATGTTTTCAGGCAAAATACCTTTTCATTGATTAAACCAACCTCGTCATACATCATCTTATAATTTTGCAGTCTTGCAATATGCTCACAGCTTGAACGGTTAATAATACTCCTTGCAAGCTCAAACTCCCCATTAGTCCATATTGATGGTTTTGCAGCGAGTTCTGCAAAGAGGACATTGTATACAACTAAGTTAAAGCGTCTGCTGTTGCAAACAAGTCTTTTCAGTGTAAAAGCGTCTAACCCCTGTCCATAAAAATAATTCACACCTGACAAAACCTTGCTCGCATCAGCACTGAAAAGTTTCTGATAATTACGCCAAAAAGGTGTTGTTTTTGCATAACCACGAAGCAGGCGATTGAATGCCCAGGAATTGACAACATCTTTGGTCAGGTATGAATAGGGTACAAGCAAATCCTGCGCCATTCCCAGAAAATACCTACATGTCTCGCACAAATCCACGTCTTCGTTTTCTACAATGATGCATTCAAGAAACTCAAGCAGGATTGCAATTTCGTCAAGGTTGAAGTCTTTTCGCTGCAGAACAGCTGCAGACAAACCTGGTACCTCAAGACTTATGATACCGTAAAGCTGAAAACAAAGGTCAGACTGGTTCTCATACATCAATGATGTTAAAACATCATTTTTCTCTTTGATGTATGCATATGCAAGTGCAAGTGACCGTAGAGACACAATGGAATCAGGTATCTCTTTGAGTGTTAGGATATCAGGTGATGTAAACTGTGTGCCATCACCTAATTTACTGTAATCGTCTGCGTCAAAATAACACATGCAGTCATTGTACAGTGCCTGGTTGAAATGTTCGCTTTTTATCATAAATTCTACCTCCTTGTGGTTTGTTTAACCACAAGCAACAAGGAGATTATCTAACTAAATGGAAAACACCAACCATCTGGGACTCATCAACCATACCTACTTCCACCGAACGGCTGTCAAGACTGTTATCTCTGTTGTCACCGGCAACGAAGTAATGACCATCCGGTACAACAACACGGTCAAAATCCTCATTCACACTTGGATTTTTTGCAAATTCTATAATTGGATCGCCATTCACTGTCATAACATGTGAATGGCACTGAATGCAGTCACCAGGCATTCCTATCACACGTTTTATGAGAAGTGTATCCTCACCATCAACAGTTGTATGGAACACAACTATGTCATATCGTTCGCACTCTTCAAAAGAAATTATGAAACCATGATCACCATCGTAAAGAAATGGCTCCATGGATTCACCTTTCACATTCGCCATTTTAATTGGATTGTTTCCAGTTAATGCCATAACAATCCACGCAACCGAAATAAGTATAAAAGTAATTACCACACCTATCCAACTGCTAGTCCGTCCTGAGTTCATCTATTGCCACCTCATTCCCGCTGGCGTCTATAAAATCTTTTGTAATCTGTATTGCACGCAGTCTTATCTTATCCCCAGAGCATATCTTTACGAACCCATTCTTAGTGGCTAAGATATACTTTGGATTGTCAGACTGGATAACAGCAAGCACCTGCAACAGCTCATCGTGCCCCCTAGATGAACCAGTACACTCCGACACAAATGCCCCAGGCAGAATATTTTTAATTTTTATAT
>CAYNOE010000106.1:0-9593 GCA_964398745.1 uncultured Lachnobacterium sp. | reverse complement strand
AGCTTCTTGACTGTATTGACCGTGCGACGCTTCTTGTAAAAGAAGGGGACAAGAAACCGATTATTATGAATATAACAGACGGCAGCATGGAATTAAAGATTAATTCATTCATTGGTTCCATGAATGAGGAAATTGATATTGAGAAAGAAGGAAAGGATATTCTGATTGGTTTTAACCCGAAGTTCTTTATTGATGCGCTCCGCGTGATCGATGAAGAAGAAGTTAGTCTTTATATGGTAAATCCAAAAGCGCCGTGCTTTGTAAAGGATGACCAGGAAAAATTCATTTACCTGATTCTTCCTGTGAATTTCAATAATGTTTAATTCCGTACATCTCTGATGTAAGGCTGATGGAGGAAAGAATGACTACAATAAAAATAAGACAGGAAGATGATTTTATTAAGCTTGGCCAGGCACTCAAGAAAGCAAACATTGTAAGTTCCGGTGTGGATGCCAAAATGTTTATACAAAGCGGTAATGTGGAAGTCAACGGGAAAGTGGAATTACAGCGCGGCAAAAAACTGTATGACGGAGATATTGTCACCTTTCATGGGGAGACAATTCAGGTTGTTAAATGATTATCAAATCTATTGAGCTGAGTAATTTCCGGAATTATGGGAAACTGGATATTCATTTTGACAGGGAAACCAATATTCTGTATGGCGATAATGCACAGGGAAAGACCAACATACTGGAAGCAGCGTATTTAAGCGGTACCACAAAATCGCATAAAGGCAGCCGTGACAGGGAAATCATACAGTTTGGGCAGAGTGAATCCCACATACGGACAGTTGTGCAGAAAAATGACAAAGAATACCAGATTGATATGCATTTAAGGAAAAATGGTACAAAAGGTGTGGCAGTTAATAAGATTCCGGTCAAAAAGGCAAGTGAGATTTTTGGAATTTTAAATATTGTATTTTTTTCGCCGGAGGATTTAAGCATTATAAAAAACGGTCCTTCCGAAAGAAGAAGATTTATTGATTTAGAACTGTGCCAGTTGGATAAACTTTATTTGTCAGATTTATCCAGTTACAACAGAGTTCTAAACCATAGAAACAGACTTTTAAAAGAACTTGTATATAAACAGGAACTGGCTGATACCCTTCCGGTTTGGGATACACAGCTTTTGGAGTACGGCAGGCACGTCATTAAAAAGCGCAGGCAGTTTCTGGAGGAACTAAGCGGAATTATATCGGAAATCCATTCAAAAATATCCGGGGGGAAAGAACGTCTGGTTTTAAAATATGAACCGAATATTGATGATATATTTTTCGAGGATGAGCTTTTGAATGCCAGAAAAAAAGACATGAAGCTTTGCCAGACAACTGTCGGACCGCACAGAGACGACATGCTTTTTTCCATAGATGACGTAGATATCCGCAAATTTGGTTCGCAGGGACAACAAAGAACGTCGGCATTGTCCTTAAAGTTATCCGAAATCAGTCTGGTAAAGAAGTTAATAAAAAATACGCCGGTTCTGCTACTGGATGATGTATTGTCAGAGCTTGACAGTAAAAGGCAAAATTATCTTCTAAACAGCATTAAGGATATCCAGACAATTATTACATGTACCGGTCTGGAAGAATTTGTAAAAAACCGTTTTCAGATTAACAAAATTTTCCATGTTGTAAACGGGGAAGTTTTTGAAAAGAATTCGGTAGAAGAAATATAAATTAAAGTTTTCATCCATTGGATGAGGAGGAAATTCATGAGCAAAGATTTACAGAACAAACAGGAATATGGAGCTGACCAGATCCAGATTTTAGAGGGACTTGAAGCAGTACGAAAGAGACCTGGAATGTACATTGGAAGCACTTCTGCAAGAGGCCTGCACCACCTTGTATATGAGATTGTGGATAATGCAGTAGACGAGGCACTGGCGGGATACTGCAAAAATATTGAGGTAACGATTGAAGAAGATAATTCCATTACAGTAGTGGACGATGGACGCGGTATTCCGGTTGGAATCAACCACAAGGCAGGAAAATCTGCACTTGAGGTTGTATTTACTGTACTTCATGCTGGTGGAAAATTTGGAGGCGGAGGCTATAAGGTATCAGGAGGTCTGCACGGTGTTGGAGCGTCTGTTGTAAACGCACTTTCAACCTGGCTTACAGTTGATGTATACAGTGAGGGAAAAATATACCAGCAGACATATAGACGTGGAAAAACAGAAGAAAAAGTTCATGTCATTGGTGAATGTGATAAAGAACTTCATGGAACAAAAATCCATTTTATGCCGGATGACACAATTTTTGAAGAAACAGTATTCGATTATGCCACATTAAAACAGAGACTCCGTGAAACAGCTTTTCTGACAAAAGGACTCCGTATTGTCCTGGTTGATAAAAGAGAAGACAGCCTGCATAACCATGAATTTCATTATGCGGGCGGAATCAAGGAATTTGTTGAATACTTAAACCGCGGAAAAGAACCGCTGTATAAAGATGTTATTTACTGCGAAGGAAGAAAAGACGGCGTGTATGTGGAAGTTGCCATGCAGCACAATGACTCCTTCAATGATTCAACGTTCAGCTTTGTCAACAACATCATTACGCCGGAGGGCGGAACCCATCTTGCAGGTTTCAGGAATGCAATGACAAAGACCTTTAACTCTTATGCAAGGGATAAAAAAATTCTAAAGGAAAATGATGCAGCACTGACCGGCGATGATATCCGTGAGGGACTGACGGCAATTATCAGTATCAAAATAGAAGAACCGCAGTTTGAAGGACAGACCAAGCAGAAGCTGGGAAACAGTGAGGCAAGAGGGGCTGTGGATTCCGTTGTAACAGAGCAGCTTACCTACTTTCTTGAGCAGAATCCGGACATTGCGAAAAATATCTGTGAAAAATCACTGCTTGCACAGCGGGCAAGGGAAGCAGCCAGAAAAGCAAGGGATTTGACAAGAAGAAAAACCGCACTGGAAGGTACATCACTTCCTGGTAAACTTGCCGATTGTTCTGACAAAAATCCGGAAAACTGTGAAATTTTCATTGTAGAGGGAGATTCCGCAGGCGGTTCGGCAAAGACCGCAAGAAGCCGTGCGACACAGGCCATTCTTCCTCTTCGCGGAAAAATCTTAAATGTGGAAAAAGCAAGGCTTGACCGTATATATGATAATGCGGAGATTAAATCCATGATTACTGCATTCGGAACCGGTATTCATGATGAATTTGATATCAGTAAACTCCGTTACCACAAGATAATCATAATGACAGATGCCGATGTGGACGGGGCGCATATTGCAACACTGATGCTCACATTTTTGTACCGCTTCATGCCGGAACTGATTAAACAGGGCTATGTATACCTTGCAACACCGCCATTGTTTAAAATCGAGAAAAACAAAAAAATCTGGTACGCATACAGTGATGAAGAGTTAAACAGTATTCTGGTGGAAATCGGACGTGACCAGAATAATAAGATACAGCGTTATAAAGGACTTGGGGAAATGGATGCCGAACAGCTCTGGGAAACAACCATGGATCCGGAAAAACGTATTTTAAAGCAGGTTGTATATGATGATGAATATGCATCCGAAATTGATGTAACCTTTACCACTTTGATGGGGGATAAGGTAGAACCGAGAAGGGAATTTATTGAAGAGAATGCCAAATATGTTCAGAACCTTGATATTTAAGGAGGAAAGATTTAGTGGATGACAAAATATTTGACCAGATAAAACAGGTTGATTTGAAAAAAACAATGGAAACCTCCTATATTGATTATGCGATGAGCGTCATTGCAAGCCGTGCACTGCCGGATGTAAGGGATGGTTTGAAGCCTGTACAGCGCCGTGTTCTGTATTCCATGATAGAATTAAATAATACACCGGATAAGCCGCACCGTAAATGCGCCCGTATTGTAGGGGATACCATGGGTAAATACCATCCTCATGGTGACAGTTCCATTTACGGGGCGCTTGTGAACATGGCGCAGCCGTGGTCTACCAGATATCCGCTTGTGGACGGACATGGAAACTTCGGTTCCGTGGACGGGGACGGCGCGGCAGCAATGCGTTATACGGAAGCACGGTTATCCAAAATTTCCATGCAGATGATACAGGATATCAACAAAGATACGGTAGATTTTGTACCAAACTTTGATGAAACGGAAAAAGAACCTACAGTTCTTCCTTCCCGTTATCCGAATCTTCTTGTGAACGGAACAACCGGTATCGCGGTAGGAATGGCAACGAATATACCGCCGCATAACTTAAGGGATGTAATTCATGCCGTTGTCAGGCTTATTGACAACGAAATTGAAGAAAAAGAAACAGATATTGAAGAATTAATCCAGATTATAAAAGGACCTGATTTTCCAACCGGAGGTGTGATTTTAGGTACTTCGGGAATAAACGAAGCATACCGTACCGGACGCGGAAAAATCCGTGTGCGCGCCGTTACTGACATTGAACCGATGGACAATGGTAAAAACCGGATTGTCGTTACCGAACTTCCATATCTGGTAAATAAAGCACGATTAATTGAAAAAATTGCAGAACTTCACAAAGAAAAGAGAATTGACGGTATTACTGACCTCCGGGATGAATCAGACCGTGAAGGAATGCGGGTGGTAATTGAATTAAGGCGTGATGTAAATCCGAGTGTTGTATTAAATTTGCTTTATAAGCATACGCAGATGCAGGATACATTCGGGGTAATCAACCTTGCACTTGTAAACAATGAACCAAAAATTCTGAATTTATATGAACTCTTAAATTATTACCTGCTTCACCAGAAAGAAGTAATTACCAGACGAACAAAATATGACCTGAATAAAGCGGAAGAAAGGGCTCATATTCTGGAAGGCTTGATGATTGCACTTGACAATATAGATGAAGTCATAGCAATCATAAGGGGAAGCCGTACTACACAGGATGCAAAAGCTTCCCTGATGGAGCGGTTTAACCTGTCAGATGCGCAGGCACAGGCAATTGTGGACATGCGTCTTCGGGCACTGACAGGTCTGGAACGGGAAAAATTAGAGAATGAATACAAGGAATTAATGGCTCTGATTACAGAATTAAAGTCTATCCTTGCAGATGAGAAAAAACTTCTTACGGTAATCCGCACGGAAATCCTTGCAATTGCTGACAAATACGGGGATGAAAGACAGACACAGATAGGATATGATGAATTTGATATATCCATGGAAGATTTGATTCCGGAAACAAATACAGTAATAACCATGACAAAGGTTGGATATATTAAACGCATGGGCACTGATAATTTCAAAAGTCAGCACCGCGGTGGCAAAGGAATCAAGGGAATGGAAACCATACAGGATGACTATATAGTTGAGATGCTCATGACAACATCCCACCATTACCTGATGTTCTTTACCAACATGGGACGGGTTTACCGGATAAAGGCATATGAGATTCCGGAAGCCGGGCGTACTTCAAGGGGAACAGCAATCGTAAACCTGATTCCCCTGCAGCCGGATGAAAAAATAACTGCCATGATTCCGGTTAAGGAATATGAGGACAACAAGTACCTGTTTATGGCAACAAAGAATGGAATTGTTAAGAAAACATCCATTACAGATTATGAAAATATCCGTAAAACCGGACTTGCAGCCATCAGTCTCCGTGATGATGATAAGCTGATAGAAGTAAAGATTACGGATAATAATGAAGATATTTTCCTCTTTACCAAATACGGACAGTGTATCCGTTTTAGTGAAAATGATGTCAGAGCAACCGGACGGAAAACAATGGGTGTAATTGGAATGAATTTAACAGACGGGGATGAAGTAATAGCCATGCAGATGGCGTCCCAGGGTGATTCCATTATGATTGTTTCCGAAAAAGGACTTGGAAAATGTACCCTCATTAATGAATTTACTTCGCAGAACCGTGGCGGTAAAGGAATCAAATACTATAAGATAACCGAAAAATCCGGTAACCTGGTTGGAGTAAAATCTGTTGGAATTGATGATGAAATTATGCTGATTACAACAGAGGGAATCATAATCCGTATTAAGGTAAATGAAACAGCCCTGCTTGGACGTGTAACTTCCGGCGTGAAGCTGATTGATTTAAATGATGAAGTGACAGTGGCAAGCATTGCCCGTGTAGTAGAAGATAAATCATTAATGCCGCCGGATGAAGAAGAAACAGGGGAAAACTCTTAAAATACAAGAATATGTATGCTTAAACCGGAAAAATACAAAGGGATAACATATTTATTCCGCTTTTATGAATAATAAGGGGTAAAAAATGCCGCAGAATATATACGAACTTTTATGGATATTTATGATTTACGCATTTTTCGGATGGTGTATGGAAGTAAGCTATGCAGCCCTGAATCACGGAAAATTTGTAAACAGAGGATTCTTAAATGGCGCCTACTGCCCCATTTACGGATGTGGCATGGTAATTGTAATAGCAGTACTGACTCCTTTAAGAAAAAACACGTTTTTGTTATTTACAGGTTCTTTTCTGCTGACCTCAATACTGGAATTTATTACCGGATTTGTGCTTGAAAAGGTATTTCATAACAAATGGTGGGATTACAGTAATATTCCATTCAACATTAAAGGATATGTATGCCTTAAATTTTCTGTATACTGGGGACTTGCCTGTACATTTGTAATGGATATTGTACATCCCGCAATATACAAATTTGTGGTAAAAATTCCCCATTTTCTGGGGATGGTAACCATTATAATACTGATGGCAGTCTTTATCACAGACATTGGAATTACAATAGCTACCATTCTTAACTTTAACAAGCGGCTAAAAATACTGGATGAAATTGCAGAAAGAATACATCATCTTTCCGATGAAATCGGTGAGAAAGTATATGAAAACACAGAACTGGCAAAAGAGGGTACCATAAAAATAAAAGAAAATAACCAGAAAAAGAAAAAAGAACTGGAAGAGCTCCGCATAAAATATAAAGAGACCATGGCAAAGAAAAACTTTGGTTTCAGTCGCTTAATGCAGGCATTCCCGGATATGAAATCCCATGAACACGGGGAAATCCTGGAAAAATACAAAAATCATTTTAACATAAAGCATCATATTAAATAATAAAGGAAAATCAATGATTAGAACAGTCCGGACAGAAGAAATCACAAAAACAGTAAAGGAAATGTGCATTGAAGCAAACCACTATCTTTCAGAGGATATGAAAGAATCCATGAAAAAAGCGGCTGCAGAAGAAAAATCTGAACTTGGGAAAAAAATATTAAACCAGCTTCAGGAAAACTTAAAAATCGCAGGGGAAGAAATGATACCCATCTGCCAGGATACCGGAATGGCGGTGTTTTTCGTTGAAATCGGGCAGGATGTACATTTTGAAGGCTCCTTAATTGAAGATGCCATAAACGAGGGAGTGCGTCAGGGATATACAGATGGTTATCTGCGTAAATCTGTTGTGTCAGATCCGCTAATTCGGGAAAATACAAAAGACAACACACCAGCCGTTATTCACTATTTCATTGTAAAAGGGGATAAAGTAAAAATAACCTTTGCACCAAAAGGCTTTGGAAGCGAAAACATGAGCCGTATTTTCATGCTAAAGCCCGCAGACGGAATCGAAGGAGTAAAAGAAGCAATTCTTACCGCAGTAAAAGATGCCGGGCCAAACGCCTGTCCGCCGATGGTAGTTGGAGTAGGAATCGGGGGAACATTTGAAAAATGTGCCATTCTTGCAAAACAGGCACTGACGCGGGAAACCGGAACACATTCAGAAATCACATATGTGTCAGAACTGGAAAAGGAAATGCTGGACAAAATTAATCATCTCGGAATCGGGCCGGGAGGTCTTGGAGGAAGCATCACGGCACTTGCTGTCAACATTAACACATATCCGACACATATAGCCGGACTTCCGGTAGCCGTCAACATCTGCTGCCATGTAAACCGGCACACGGTAAGAATCCTTTAAAAACGGGATATAACAAAAAAATATGTATAAAAGTTACGCTTTAAATTATTATAAGAGGTAAAAAATGGATAAATACATTACAACTCCGATTACGGAAGAAGTTACAGCAGATTTAAAAAGCGGGGATTATGTTTATATCACCGGAAACATATATGTTGCAAGGGATGCCGCCCACAAGCGGATGACAGAAGCACTGGATGCCGGAAAAGGACTTCCGATTGAAATTAAAGATGCGACAATTTATTACATGGGACCGTCGCCTGCAAGGGAAGGAAGACCAATTGGCTCCGCAGGGCCTACAACTGCCACCCGTATGGATAAATATGCCCCGCGCCTTCTGGACTTGGGACAGAAAGCCATGATTGGAAAAGGAAAACGCTCAAAAGAAGTCATAGATGCAATCATAAGAAACAAAGCCGTATATTTTGCTGCAGTCGGCGGCGCAGGTGCGCTTCTTTCCAAATGCATCAAAAAATCCGAAACAATCTGTTATGAGGATTTGGGAGCGGAAGCAGTCTTAAAACTGCAGGTGGAAAATTTCCCGGCAATTGTGGTAATTGACTGTGAAGGTCATAATCTTTATGAAACAGTATTATAATTATTTGGAGTTATCTGTTTCCTGCAGGTAAAAATCATCCATGCAGCATCTTCCGCTGGTATACTCCAAAATAGGAAATTCACTGTATTTTTTCATATGAAGCTGGCGCATAATCATTCCAATGTTCTGTCTGTCCGGCGGAATAACACGTTCCTTTACAAATCGTTTCGCCCACTTATCATCAATCTCCCTGATTCCCTGCTTCGCCAGCAACGACAAAATTGCCGGAAGAGCGTTACAGTCAATGGATTCCGGTATATGAACTGCATATTGGTCGGTATCCTCATCATAAGTAAGAATAGCATATTCCTCAGAAGGTTCCAGATAATCATTCTTAATTTCAAATGTTCTTAACATAATTTATGCGCTCCTTTACCATATCATAAACACAATCCCAGTATTCATCCGGCACTGCGGCCGCTGCATGTTCCAGGCCCTTAAACAATTGTTTTTTTGTTGGCATCACTGTTTTTCTTCGAAGTTCATCCGGTACATATCTCAGGTTGTCAGATAAATTTGTACTGCCAACATAATTATTAACCGGACCAGCTTTTAACTTATCAAATTCAGCCATCTTCTTTCCATCATTATAACATGAAAACATCAGTGATAACCCATTATCAAATAATGGAGCCATTCTGTAATTATCATCTTTTTGCAGAACCTCTATATTTGCACCATGGCGGTCTCTGTTGCAAATAATATAATCCAGCAGAAACATATGGTAAAAATAATCGTTAAGCCCCATTCTTTCTATAAACTGGAACTTATCCTCTCTGTCGATATGCAAAATGTCATAATAAGTCTCAAATGTCATTTTACTCTCGCCAGTACATTTAAAATCCTTAGATTTCGTCACCCATGTCTGGACTTTCTGCCCTGATATGTCCACAATACAATAAACCAGCTTGTATACCAGATGGTTTATATGAAGCAGTTCTTCAATGTTTTGTGCTACAATTTCGTTGATGCATTCATGCCCGATTACTCCCCTGACACTATCATAATTGGACATTTTATAATAGAACTTGCCTCTGTTTGTCTGTTCATAAGATTTCAGAAAGCTTCCAGCAGTACCGGAAGAGGTTCTTG
>CAYNOE010000105.1:0-9638 GCA_964398745.1 uncultured Lachnobacterium sp. | reverse complement strand
CTTGTCAAAGTACATTGTAACCTCGTATTCATTTTTACTGCTGCTTGTGGTTGATGCCTTGGAAGAATCACTTGATGTTTTCTTCTTTGCAGCATACACAGTAACCGGGGATACTGATTTTTGTACGGTGGCAGCCAGACTAATTGTGTCATGCTTTTGCATTGAATCCGGCTTTACAGATGCAATTGTCTTCTTTTTTGGTTTCTTGCGGGTGGCTATTTTCTTGATTTCACTAACTTCATGTACAATATCGAAAATTTCTGTGTCTGACGTTCCTTGTTTTTCAGGAACAAGTACATTAAAGGAATCTGCTGCAAAACCTTCCGATTCCCAGAATGTTTCAGAATCTGTAAGTTGTATTGTGCAAAAATCGTAACGTGCTTTTTTGTTTGCGACCCTGTAAAGAAGTGGAAGCATACGTGAAACTGTTGCATCACCTGAAATCATTCCTGTGAGACTCATATTGTTCCCATCGAGAATACCCCTTGCAATAAGATATGTGATTGTACTGCAATCCTCATCATTCAGTGATGACAGCACGTTTAGTCCGAGCTTATAACGTATTATCTTTTCCTCGGTTTCAGACATGTTTTCATCGTTTGCACGCATATATGCTTCAATCAGCCGCAGTCCCTCAATCATTGACATCTGTTCCTGTTTGCCAAAGTAATCAGGCATCTTTGACACGATACTAAGCCTTCCTGAACTGAGGGAAACAGATTTACTGTAACCAAGAAAATCAGAACCGCTTGTGTGACACCCTCCTGAACTCCAGGCAAAATTTCCATTCTCGGCAGATGTACTGCTGTAATCCTTTGCAAAGCCATTTGAATCGCTTAAATCATCCAGGTCGATAATACCATCCTGGAGTGCTTCTGCAAGATAAAGCTCATATACATTCGGGTCATAGTAAATCCAGAAGTCACCAATAAACTGCACACCGTAATAATTGTATCCATCATAGGTTGGAGTGCTCTCCGGATCAGAATTACCATAACCGTCCGTATAATGGGCATACCCGCCGCCGTAAACATTGTAGGTACTTCCATAATATTTAGCACCTGATTTCATCTCCGGATATCTCAAGCTAAAACCGGAGCCGCCGCTCACAGCAGCTTTTGGATCCGTAGTTGTCCATATTTTACCATCACGTTCCGATTCAGACTGCACGACAGCAGCAGATGAATTCTGGACGCCATGATAAATCTTACTGAGTGTCATAATTACATCAGACTTAAGCATTGCATTTTCAGCTTCCTCAGTTGTCTTTTTTCCGTTTATTGTTTTCCTCTGTTTGCGTTTTGCATAATACCATTCTGTCTTGTTTTCTACATCTGATGTAGTTGTACGAATCCGCTTTCCACTCTTGCACACGACAGAAATATCTTTTGGTATCGTGTAATAATCATGCTCAATCAGGTATGATGCTGACTTTACCAGCTCCGAAGTTGATACATTGCCGGTATCTATTAAATTCTGATTCTCAGCCAACTCTTCATTATTGCTGTCAGCTTCGCCAGAATCATTCAGCATCTTTGTTATAGATTCAGGTACAAGGTTTCTGTTCTGCAGTTCCCTATCCGTATAGTTTGTCTTCCATCTGTACTGTGTCGAATTCGAGTCCAATATCTTTCTCAAAGATGACAGGTTGTCTTCTGCTGGCTTTTCCCATACTTTCTTCGTATCATCATAGTTCACACCCTGCAAAAATGTATCAGTGAGATTTCCGACTGTAGCTGTGAACTCGTTTTCAGTGAATCTGTACGTACTGTCAAGTCTGTTGTTTAATGACCTGACTGCACCGTTACTGTAATAATAGAAGTGATTAACGCGTGAGCCGGATGTGACAGTTGATTCCTTGGCAGCTTCTTTTTCTGACACTGCGTGAGTATCAATTGTACCGGCACTAATGCACAACCCGGTGAGCATTAGCAGCATTAAAAATGACTGTACTATCTTGTTTTTCAACTAATATCACCCCCTACAGTGTTCGTTTTCCAGCACGCAATACAATACTCATGTCTGGAAATGCACGTCTTAAATCAGGATTCTCTTCAACAATAGCAATATCGTAAATAATAAAATCCTTATGTGCCAGGATGCGATGTAAGGATTCTGTGTAACGTGGGTCCACACTCAGAACTACCTCCTTGCACACATCATCTTTTGATTCAAGCGTTTTATTTGTCATCAACTCACGGTACAGTGTTGCAAGCAGAGCATTCTTTAAAGATTCGTCTTCCCGTATCCTTGCAGCATGCTCTGCTTCCTCTTTTCTTTTCATACTTGTCTGGTACCATTTTGAGTTATGAAGTTTTGCCATAAACCCTGCATAAAGTTTCATTGACGGTGACAGCTTTCGCAGATTTACAGGAGAATCAACATCCAGCTCCTGCCTTATTTCAACCCTCATACAATCTCACCCCTGTATATTCTTTATTTCATCAAGCGTTATTTTCCTTACGGATGGCATAACCTTTGCCCTGGATGTTACAGACCTGGTTTCCTCTGTCTGTGCTTTTTCTGTTGCACCAACTTTTCCAGACTGGGTTATAATAGCACCTGCACCGCGGCTCTGTATAATCATCCGCATCTGCAGTAGAATCATATCGAGGTCAGTAGCTGATACACGTCTTGGTGCGTCATTCACGAGATTTACTATTTTATACAGCTTGTCACGCGTAAAAATCCTGCGTAACGAATCTGCATCATCTTTTGTAAAAGTACCCTGTACATCCCCTTCAATAAGAAACGCAACTGATACTAAAAATGACTTTATTGATGCGTAAATCTCTTGGGCTTCCACAGCTTCCTTCATTTTATCGATGTCCAAAGCAAATTGCTGTATCTGTGTAGACATGCAGTCCTCAAACAGATGCACAAGCTGCGAATCATCTATAATCTGGAGATGTGCCCTCAGCTCGGAAACACTTGCATTTTCATCAATCAAGAAATCCAGTGATTTTAGTAAATTTCTCGGTATGCCCTTTCCATATTTTACAATAAGATTGAGCACATCTTCCGGTATTTCATAACTTCGCTGCACGGATGCAGTTTCAAGCAGTCTCATTGATTCAAGGTCACTTAATCTGCCAAATGTGTATATTTCTGCTCGACTTTTCAGCTCATCAGACAATTCATACAATTTTGTAGTGCTAAACATTACATAAACATTTGCTGGCATTGAGTCAATTTCAGACAGAAGCATTGTTTCGGCATTCGGTATCCTTGAAAAAGCATGTGCCTCTTCTATTCTGAACACTTTACTGTGTACTGAACCCTGCAAATCAAATATGTCATGTACCATTGACTTAATATCCTCACGAGAAGTCATGAGTCCGGCATTTACCGTTCGCACATAGGAAGAATCAACACCCATGTCAAATGCTCTCATATTCTCCCTGCAGATATCACATGAGCAGCACGGCTCGCCATTGTATTGATTTTCGCATGTCAGTGCCATTGCAGCAATTCTGGAACACGTTGATTTTCCGGTTCCGAACACGCCGGCAAACACAGTAAACTGTCTAAAAGTTTCATTATCAATAGAACGCTTTAAAAGTGAAATATTGAGCTGATTACCTGTCAGCTCTGAAAACTTATATTTTTGATTAGGCATAAAGCACCTCCCTAAAATAAAAATGGGACATAGGATTTTACTCCTATGCCCCATGATTGTTGGATCTAAGTCAGAAACAGAAACAACAATTAGAAGTTTGCATCTCTGAATGCTTCAAAGATATCATTGATAGATGCAGTTCCGTCAACTTCAATTGTGTTGTTGGAACGAAGCTGAATCATCTCAAGACCTGAAATCTTATCTGCCGCAGATACAGTGGTTCTTGTTCTGCTTGAAGATCTGCTTGTTTTCTTAGCCTTGCTTGCGATTGACGCGAAATCAACGCCGTCGGAGGCATCGGTTACACGCTTAATGAATGCAGCATACTTGGAATCATTGATTGCAGGATTTGCGCCTTCATTGAATTTGCTCTTTTTGTACACGTATCTTACGCTGGTTCCGTCTTTGGATTCTACCATCTCACGTACCGGAAGTTTGGTTACATCCTTAACCATTACGTTCTTTCCGCGTGACAGATAGCTCTTGCACTGGACGGTCTCGCCCTTGTCAACGATTGCAGATGTGCAGACAAATGCGCCAATGGTCGGGTTTGACTTAGCGCTGTCCTGCTCAAACATCTTCTTGGCTTCAGCAGAGAACTCACCCTTCTGTGGAGAAATTTCCCCCTTGCTGTTCGTCTTAGGCTTTGCATTGTACTGCTTCAGCAGAGCTGCAAAGTTTGCATTAGCAGACTGTCTCTCTTCTGCTGTAGCGGTTGCAAGATTAACGGTGTCGTAAGTCTCAAGTGGGAAGTAGTTACCCTCAACAAGGGTAGGCCGGCCGTCAGCGATAATTCTTGTTCTGAACTTACGTTTTGCTGCTGAAGAGCCTGCGATATCCTTAGGTTTAACTTCGTTTGTGCGGATAGTAAGCTTTGTATGTCCCGGAATGGACTCATCTTCCTGAATTGTCTTGTCATAATTCAGCTCAAGGTAAGCATACAGTGCTTCCTTGGACAGCACCTTGACAACAGTGGTTGTAGAGTCTGCTGCGCTCTGATCCCACTTGCGGCTTCCGTCAAGCTCACTAAGGTTACTGATTTCTGTCATGGCAGGAGTCTTTACAATACCTGCAACAATTGTGGACGGACCGGCCTCACGGAACACAATGTCAGTTTCGCAGTTAAGATACTTAGCGCCGATATTCTTCGTTCCGTCTGCGAACTTCTCTGAAATGTCAGATGTAAGTGTAACACCAGGACGCAGCGTGTAATGCGGAGATGCCGGTGTACCTGTGTTGATAGGTGTCTGACGAAGACTCATCTTTACAACCGGGTCAGTTGCTGTGAAGAAGCCGAGTAAACGTCCTCTTCTTCTGTTGTTTTCGATAAATTTCGGGTCAATTGCATAATTTGCATTTGCGCGGGATGCCAGAGACTTAATCTCATTTGCCTGTCTTGTGAACTCCATCTCTTTCTGCTGTTTCTTAATTTCGCGCTCGCGCTTCTTTGCTTCTTTTTCATCATCTGATGTGGCAGAGCCTACCTTCGGCTCCCCGTCCATATTGATTTTTGATGGACCGCTCTGTGCCGCTTCATTAAAAGCGTTTTCCAAGTCTTTTTCAAAATCTGTTGATGCCATACTTTTCTCTCCTTTTAAATTTATTATTTTGGTTGCAACCAAGGAACCATTTACAAGTTCCATAAGGCTAAATTGAAAATTCCGACGATTCCAAAATCCAAACTGATTCTTACCATCGTGTGAATACACCACGTCTGCTGTAGTGGGAGGCTTACGCCCTGGCGTAGCAACCCAGGCGCAGCTATCCAGCACAACGGCTTTGACATTCTCCTTTTGTTCATCGGAACATTTTCCTAATTCAGATAAAGTTGTTGCTTTGTATTTCTTGCAGACAACCAGGTCGTCAGGAAGTGCCCCTGACTTTTGTAAAGATGTTAGTTTCATAGTATCTCCTTACTTTTGATATCTTAGAGATTTCGCATCATGCATAACCATGTAATCGAAATCTAGCTAAACTACAAATTTTTCAGCAACTCTGTTGTATTTTGTGCGATCTCATTCAATGCTGCCTTCAGTATCTCATTTTCAGATGCAACCTGGGAAAACAAGGTCAGGTCTACCGTGTACTTTGAACCGGGCTGTTCTTTTATGCGAAACGTATCAGCAGCACAGTGCCGGCTTGGAATCACAACCAGTGACTCTGTGTCCATACCATTATTCTGTAAATACTCAACATTTTCCCTCGCGGAATACTTGCCTTTGCTGTTCCGGAAAACAATCTTGATATTTTCAGCACTAAGCATTGTTGCCACAACTTTGTTATCCTTGCACTTGATACCGGCAGAGCTAAAGTCATAAGTTGACAGTGTTGATGATACCGTGTCATTAAAAACGATTGGTTTGTTATTCTCTTCATTGCTCTTATCCACGATATAAGCAAACTGACTTACATTACTGATAAACTCAGTCATGTCCTCAACCATGGAATTTGAGGAGTCCACAACACTGCTTGATGCCCCCACTTCAAATGCTATCGGACGTACCACATTAACAGAAGCCATGGAAACCTGACGAATCAGATTCACAAATGCCTGTCCGTACTGTTTGTCCATCGTTATTCTCATATCATACCTCCAGATATTTGTATATTTTTGAATCCTGCAGCATCTCCAGAATTGATGCTGCAGTAGCGTAATTATCAATGAGTCTCTCACCATCATCAGCGCTGTCAATAAAATCAACTATCCATGCATACTTTGAATTATCGAGATACTCCTTGAACATTGGTGAAGGCATCCTGCTACTTTGCAGCAACTCGTGTATACTGTTTTTTGTGTCATTGAAATTAACGCGCCACTCATCATCGATATTTAAATCAACGTCTACGGAAATTCTTAGATTAATATCGCAATGCAGCAAAAACATTGCAAGATTTTCATAGAACACCCGTAGCAGCTCAAAGGCATCATTTTTGTATGCAATATTGCCAGAGCAGTACTCAAAAGCATGCACATACTTCAGAAAACCTTTTTTGCACAGCTTAATATCCATATAATAATGAAGCTGGCTTTTGACAAAATCTGAAAACCGGATTGAAAGTGTTCGGTCCGTAACCTCAGATTCATCAAGAGCCAGTCCAATTTTCTTGCTGTTATTTGGCTCAATCGTAGCCAAAGCAATAAGATGTGAAATTCTCTCATATTTCAACTGCATAAAAACCACCTAAAAATCTTTCTCAAAAGCATCAATTGTAATTGGTGAGGTACGTATTCTGTCATTACCAGACAATGGTAAATTCCGGTCTGCATTGAACGCTCCTGATTTGTATTTGTTTGCCAACTTGTACATCTCCTGTTTCTGTGCATCATCAAGCGGAATCCTTTTTACTTCATTGCTGCTGAAAGCATCAGAAACATTAAACATGGTCAGTACCACAGACAGCTTGAAGAAATCAACAGTGAACCGGCTGCTTACTTTGAATGTAAGTCCGTCCGGCCGTTTTGCCGGAAAAATAAGCTCGATTCTGTCATCCAGATTCTTCATATCATTTTCTGAAAATCCATCCGATTTTTCAGCCCATACACGGAGTACATTAGGGTTTGCTGTTCTGTCAAAAAAGTTCACAAGATTAAATTTCTCGTACACACTAACGCATCTTGCATATAGTGTTTTACCGCTGTCCCCGTTCTCTCTGCGGAAGACAGGAACTGAATCACTTGGGCATCCACAAAGACACTTGTAAGCGCTAACCATGTTGTATGGAATATAAACATCTTTCTTTAATGCATTCGGAAAAGATGATTTCCGTATCATGTTCATGTCACTTCTGCAGCTTCTGAACACCACATTGGGACGAATTGAATGGCACAGGTCCATATCATTTCCAACAATTATAATATTGTCATACTTTGTCCAGTTTTCAGCTACAACCCACTCAATAATATCGTCGGCCTCATATCCGTCAACCTTATAACAGCTAAATCCACACTGGCTCAGATACTCATATAGGCTTTCTATTTGTGTAATGGCAGCGCCATTTCGTGTACGTCCTGACTTGTAATCAGAATGCTTTTTCACACGAAACGATGGACTATCAAAGCACAGTACAATGTCGTTTGCTTCATACAGCGGAACAAGAAGCTGTGACATGAAAAAATTTATTCCGCCCGTTGGATATCCAAAAGATGTAAGCTGGGCATACCGCGGACTGTATACTCCTGTGTACACCACTGCAGACACGTCAATCACACACAGTGCACTCATAGCATCACCTCCCCAGATAAAGGTTCACCAAGTGGCTTGATGTTTCGTAGCATTCTCAATACTTTTCTTTAAATTTGTCATGTAGTCCAGTGACTTGTGGCAGCTGAAACCATCTGAAACAACCACATTTGGTAATGTGTCCTTAAAGAGTTCGAGGGAATAAGCATTCAAGCCGCAGATACCAATGTTGCAGGCATCTTTTGCTGCACTCCTGAATTCATCTTCTGTGATGCCAATTCGTTCTGCTGCGACTTTTGGTGTCATTTCACACACCTTTTCATAAATATTGTTCAGCGAGTCAGCTTCGTCCTGCGTGTACTGTGCTATTTCCGGAAACACACTGTAAATGCTGTAACTTGACGCATCAAATGTCGGCTCACTGTTGACTTCCGGACCATCTGTTACTACTGCAGAATCAATAAGCATTATCAGTGTGTTTAGACTCTGCCTGAAATCGTCCACGACATTCTGCAAAGCAGCAAGTGATTTGTTCTCGGAAAAATAATGAAACCACTGTATTGCAATATCCTCTATTTTACTCGGCTTGTAATGCATCAAGTCGGAGAAAGGCATATTGAACACTGTGATATCACCGATTGATGACATCTTGGTTGTGTCATACAGTCTCTGTATATCAACCAAATTGCGATTAAAATACCAGAAAATCTTTCTAAGAACTTCATTCAGTTCAACATCGGCGCTGTTATGAATTAAATTGTCCGGGAGCTGTTTTGTGTTCCTGAATCCGTTTACCAGTTCGTCAGTCAGTGGTTTTCCGTCATCACTCTTTATCTGCTGGTACATTGACATAATAAGACGCTGAATACCAGAAGCGTAGAAATCATTGTTGTTGATGTAGTCAACAACAAATTCCTCAAGACCATCTGCAGACATATTATCCAGCTTCACAAACTTTCCGGTCTGCTCCTTATCAACAATTCTCTGTGCAAGTTTTACAGTAAGTTCATTTTTCAGGTCAATGTAAGCAACATCAGCCGGAGTACTGATTCCGGTAATTTGCCCGTGCATTACCATTGCATCAGGCTCCCGGTCGCTGAACCAGGAATCTCCAGGTATCTCAAACCGCACGCTGAGCATGTCATTTGCTTTCAGCAAAAAATGCAGTTCCGTGTGTAAATCACGAACAATATCCCTATCAATTGATTCTTCAAGTTTACTTACAATATCATGCATTTTCTCCATGTCCCCATCATATGCAAGCACAAGCATGGGGGCCGTAAGACCAAAGAATGTACCAATCCTCATCTACTGTATCTCCTTCCATTGTGCATTTCCAAGTTCATGCTGTTAAATGATAACATTGATTGTGTAAGACACGCCATTATCATCAATATCCCCCTCTTTGACATCTGAAACATTGTATTTACCTTTAACTATGTCGCAGAATGACCAAAATGTGTTATCATTTTTCGCAGTAACATCAAGCTGGATTGTTGACCCTTCAATACTGAATGACTGCAAGGTTATTCCTTTCTCTTTTGTGTCATCAAGCCAGATGTTCTTTAAAAAACTGTAAGTATTGTTAACGTTCTCTGCAACTGTCTGCGAAGTAAACAGCAGGTTTCTTGCCTGCGCTTTCTGGAGAGTATCATTCTCCTTTAAATACTGACTGTAAATTTTTTCGTATTCAGCTGATTTTTGCAATTTTAAATAATACACACCAAAGTTCAAAGTAACCATGACGATAATGGTTGCAACAAGTGTATATCAGAATTTCAATAACAACACATGTTTAATATCATCAGATGCTGACTGGACAACCTAGCTTCCGATTG